>DATKEE010000460.1:0-4597 GCA_035544555.1 Candidatus Methylomirabilota bacterium | reverse complement strand
CAGCCCTCTACCGCTTTCAAATGCCGAACGGACGTTCATCCACCCCACCACCTCTCCACCCGCTCGGAAAGCGGCGAATCCGCTTGCGCTCCATCGCCGCACTCCAAAACGTCGCCGACTTCCCACGGAGCTCCCAAAACCTCGCGCCAGCGTCTTGGAGTGCGGTTGTGGGCGCCAGCCCTCTACCGCTTTCGAATGCCGGACGGACGTTCATCCAGCGCACCCACTTGCCCATCCGCTCGAAAAGCGGCGAATCCGCTTGCGCTCCATCGCCGCACTCCAAAACGTCGCCGACTTCGCACGGGGCTTCCCGAACCTCGCGCCAGCGTCTTGGAGTGCGGTTGTGGGCGCCAGCCCTCTACCGCTTTCAAATGCCGAACGGACGTTCATCCACCCCACCACCTCTCCACCCGCTCGGAAAGCGGCGAATCCGCTCCGCTTCATCGCCGCACTCAACCAACCCCGCCCCCACTCAATTGCACCGCCAGCTCCTTGATCCTTCGCAAATCCAGCTTGCCCGTTCCCAGCAATGGAAACGTCTCCACTCGGAAGAACGCATCGGCCTTCGGCTTCCACAGATTCGGCAGGTCCCCCCGCGCGATCTTCTCCAGGCAGACGCGCAACGCGTCGTCCGCCAGTTTGTGCAACACCACCAGCCGCTCACCCTTGCGTTCGTCGGGCACCCCGGCAACGACGAACGTCTGCTCGGTAACCTCCGCCAGTTCGTGCAGCTTTTCCTCGACCTTGAGGTGCGGCACCATCTCGCCGCCAATCTTGCTGAACCGGCTCAGGCGATCCGTGATCCTCAGAAAACCATCCTCGTCCAGCGCCGCGATGTCACCCGTCACATACCAGCCGTCACGCAACACCTCCGCGGTCTTGTCGGGCCGGCCCAGGTAACCCTGCATCACGTTCGGCCCCCTCACCCACATCAGGCCGGGCTGCCCGATCCCCAGCCGCTCGCCCGTGACCGGATCAACGATTCGCACCGACATTCCGGGCAACGGATGACCGATCATCCCCCGCCGCCCTCCCACCTGCCGGTAACCCGCCGAACGAAAGTCGCGGGTGTTGACCGCGACGGCGGGCGAACATTCCGTGCAGCCATACCCCTCCATCGGGCGGATGCCAAACCTGTCCTCAAACGCCACCGCCAGGCGTTCGGGCAGTTTCTCCGCGCCCGCCACCACAAAATGCAGACTCCCAAAATCTCCGGGTTCGCAACCCCGCAGATACAGTTGCAGAAAGGTGGGCGTCGCCAGCAGGAACGTCACCTTGAAATCCCGCACGAGATTTCCGATGGCAGGCGCGTCCAGGGGCGTGGGATGGAAGACCACACCCAGGCCAAGCACTCCCGGCAGACACAGCGTGCCGGTGAACCCGAAGGAGTGGAAGAAAGGCAGGATGCCGAGGAACCGATCCCGCTTGTTCACGGCAAACGTCTGCTCCATCTGTTCGATGTTCGACATCACGTTGAAATGGGAAAGCATCACGCCCTTCGGATCGCCCGTGCTGCCGCTGGAGAAAATGACGGTTGCCAGATCGTCGGGTTGACTGCGGCGCTGCCGGCCCAACGCGCGCTCGAGGAGCCGTGCCGGCAGCAGCCACGTCAAGGCCAGCGCGGCCAGCTTCTCCGCGAGACGCGGCTCCCGAACAAGGTCCTCGATCAGGATCACCCGGCCGGGCACCTCGAGTTTCACCTTCTCCAGAAACGCCCGGGACGTGACAATCGTCTCCAGCCCGCATTGTTTCGCGCAGGACGCCAGGACCTCGTTCGACGCCGTGTAATTGAGATGAACGGGCGGCTTGCCGAGCAGCAACGCGG
Organism: Candidatus Methylomirabilota bacterium; assembly: GCA_035544555.1. Lineage (GTDB taxonomy): Bacteria > Verrucomicrobiota > Verrucomicrobiia > Limisphaerales > DATKEE01 > DATKEE01. The sequence goes on along the minus strand of DATKEE010000460.1, from coordinate 2,772 downwards.
CAAAGTGAACCAGCGCTCCCGCCACCGATGGCGGCAGAAGGATCCCCGCCATCCGCTGGTCGTTCCATACCGGCTTCAACCGCCGCGCCAGAAACAGCGCGCGCGTCAACGCCACGCCAAACCGCAGATGCGGCACGCGCGCGTCGGCCATCGCAAACCGGAACGGATGCCTCCTCGACGATCGGATGAACGCCCGGTCCAGCGTCTCCATCCGCTCCTTCCGGTGCCGCCACGCGGCAACCCCCAGTTCCTGCACCGCCTGGCGGACCTCGACATGGCCGGCGCCCGAGGGCATCGGCTGTCCGTAACAGATCGTGACCGGATACGGAATCCGCCTCGGCCATTTCCACAGAAAGCGTCCCTTCTCGAAACTGAAGATGCTCCCCCAAACCCCGTCCAGGCAGACGGGAATGATCGGTGCGTCCACGTCCTTCATGATCCGCTCAAACCCCCGCCGGAATGGCAGCATCTGCCCGATGCGCGTGATCTGTCCCTCGGCAAAGATGCAGACCACTTCGCCCTTCCGGATGGCCTCCGAGGCGCTCTGCAACGACCGCACGATCTCCCGCGGACGCAGCAGCGACGAGATGGGAATCACTCCCATGATCCGCGCGAACGGCCGGATCCAGGGCCGGTCGTACATGCCCTTGAACATCAGAAAGCGCACCGGACGATCCACCGAGGCCTGCAGCAACAGCGCGTCCGCCAGTCCAAGATGATTCGACACAAACAACGCCCCGCCCCGCTCGGGAATGTTCTCCCGCCCCTCCACGCGCAGGCGATACACGGAGTGCGTGATCACCCACAACATCAGTCGCAGCAACGAATCCGGCATCAACCACACCGCGTACGCCGCGCCCGCCAGGGTCATCAGCGCCCCCGCCAGAAAGATTTTCGGAGGCGCCCACTCCAGCCACACCGCCAGCGCGTAATAAACGCACGACGCCAGAAACACCCCGGTGAACGACAGCATCGCCGACGTCGCAATGATGGATCCCTTCCGCCGCGGATCGGGTCGTTGCTGGATCAGCGCCTGGATCGGCACGATGTAAAAACCTCCAAAGAATCCCAGCAGACCGAGATTGAACGCCGCGCTCCAGAAGTTCAACCCCTCCCGGGACAGCAACGCGCCGAACAGCGCCAACCCCAGCGCGCCCAGGGGAATCAATCCGTATTCGATCTTCCGTCCCGAGAGGTAACCCGCGGCAAGACTTCCCACCCCGATGCCCGAGGCCAGCGCCACCTGCAAAAGCCCGCTGCGCGTGTCGTTCAACAACAGGATGTCCTTGCCATAAAACAGCACCGTCAATTGCATCAGCGCGCCAAGGAACCAGAAAAAGCTCCCGCCCAGGATCGCCAGAAACAACACCCGGTCACGGCGTATCTCCCTCCAGTGCTCCATCACCTCGGGAATGAAGTTTGGACGGTATTTCCGGGTTGCGTCCGCCGCTGGAAGCCGGTTGATGCCCAGACTGGTGACGGTTCCCAGCACGGCCAGTCCCACCAGGATGGCGCCGGACCACGCCTGATTGGAACCGAAGGCATCCGACAGCACGCCGGCCAGAACGGTGCCCGTGATGATGGCGACGAACGTTCCCAGACTCAGCACCCCGTTTCCCCAGGAAAGCCGCTGCTCGGGCAGCAACTCGGGCAGCATCCCATATTTCGTGGGTCCGAAGAACGCGCTCTGGCAGCTCATCAAAAACACGACCGCGATCAACAGCGGCACGCTGCCAAGCCAGAACCCCAGCAGGCCAATTCCCATGATGAAGATCTCCCCCACCTTGACGCCAATCGCCACGTTGCGCTTGCTGAATCGATCCGCGAGATGCCCCCCAGCCATCGAAAAGAGGATGAACGGCAGCGCGAAGATCGCCCCCACCGCCGGCGCCAGACGATCCCGCTGGTCCGTCGTCAGGCCATACGCGCCCAGGATCAGGAACGTCACCAGAAACTTGAACGCGTTGTCGCTGAACGCGCCCTGGAATTGCGTGACGAACAGACTCCAGTAACCACGCCGCCATGACGCCGGTCGCGCGGCCGAAGCGGACGAAGGCACCACGATCTCGGCCGTTGATGCGGTGGGTTCACTCATGATCGATCCGGGTTGGGAGTTCATCGACGTCAACTCTGCCCCCGGTCAACGCCTGCCCTATAATTGAAAAACCATCGCCGGGCACCCAAAAAAGTAATGCCCGTGCGCGCGGGCTTGATCCCGCGCAACTATTCAGGCGGGTAACTGAATGAAGGGGGTGACAGTACGATGAGCCCGCCCTCACCCCGGCCCCACTGATGTTGAATTAGGGACGACGGAAGAGCAACCGGGCGCTCATACTCTTGCTCTTACTTTTACTCATAATCCCTATGACATCAGGGCCTTAGAGCAGAGAGTAAGAGCACGAGTAAGAGTATGAGCAAGAGCCAGCGATGTGCTTAATTCAATGGCAGTGCACCCCGACCCTCTCCCTCGAGGGAGAGGGAGACTTGACGGCCATTCTGTGGCTGATTGGACGGTCTTGGAATGTCCACGCGCGTGTGTGCGAATCACGACGGAGCGTCGAATGTCGGACGGACGTAAATCACCCAACGTGCGCGGTTTGCTTCTCCCTCGCCCCGGGGGAGAGGGCCGGGGTGAGGGCAGGCTCCCACACAATTCTCCTTCCCCCGCCCCGGAGAGTCTGGCTTCATGTCACGGTGCCGGTTGAATACACACCAGCCGAATGGAGGGTTTCCGCATTCACCGCGCCCCAACTGTTTACAAAACGTCGTATG
>DATKEE010000459.1:0-4963 GCA_035544555.1 Candidatus Methylomirabilota bacterium | reverse complement strand
AAATCGAGAAGGTCGAGATTGGCGCCATCAATCGTCAACTCGAGGAACTCCGGCTCCGTCAAAGCGAACTCGAGCAAGCCCGGGACGAAGGCCGTGAAGTCTCCGCCGAATTGGATCGCATCCAGTCCCGGCGCGAACCGTTGGAAACCCGCTACTCCGAACTCGCCGCCCGCGCCCGCGAACTCCGCGCCCGCCAATCCCAGGACACCCTCACCTACCAACTCCTTTCCGGCCAGGAGGTGAATCTGCCCCTCGGCCAGGTCGTCGCGATTCATTACCCCAACCAACTCGGCACAGGAGAACGCCTCGCGCTCATGCTCCGGAATGTCTGGGTCTTTCTCAGCGAGGAGCCCCGCGAAGCCAACACTGAGGGCGGCATCTTCCCCGCCATCTTCGGCACCTTCGTCATGACCCTTCTCATGAGCATCGCCGTCACCCCGTTCGGCGTTCTCGCCGCCATCTATCTCCGCGAGTACGCCTCCCAGGGTGTCTTCGTGCGCTCCGTGCGGATCGCCGTCAACAACCTCGCCGGTGTCCCCTCCATTGTCTTCGGCGTCTTCGGACTCGGCTTCTTCGTTTACTTCGTCGGAGGCACCATCGACTCGGTTTTTTTCAGCCGGCAACTTCCGACCCCCACCTTCGGCACAGGCGGCATCCTCTGGGCCTCCCTCACGCTCGCCTTGATGACCGTCCCCGTCGTCATCGTCGCCACCGAGGAAGCCCTGGCCGCCGTCTCCCGCGGCGCCCGCGAGGGATCCCTCGCCTGCGGCGCCTCCAAATGGCAGACCATCCAGCGCATCATCCTGCCCGCCGCCGCCCCCGGCATCCTCACCGGACTCATCCTCGCCATGGCCCGCGGCGCCGGCGAGGTCGCCCCGCTCATGCTCGTCGGCGTCGTCAAACTCGCGCCCGATCTCCCGCTCGACTTGAATTATCCCTTCATCCACCTTGATCAGAAATTCATGCACCTCGGATTCCATATCTATGATCTCGGTTTCCAATCCCCCGATTCCGAGGCCGCCAAACCCATGGTATTCGCCACCACCCTCCTCCTGATCACCCTTGTCGTCGTCCTCAACCTCGCGGCCATCGTCATCCGCGAACGCCTGCGACGCAAATACGCCGTCGGTGCCTTCTGATTCAACCCGCCTCCACCGCCATGCGCGCCGACCTCACCCATCTCATGCAAGACATCAGCGAATCCTCCGACTCCGCCGCCGGGACCCCCCCGCCCTCGCGGACCCTGCGGGTGACCACGCGAGCCCGCGACACCGAACCGGACGACTTCGACCCGCAGTTGATCGAAATCGACAACTACGACTTCTTCTATGGCGCCAACCAGGTTCTCCACCAGGTCGATCTCCGCATCCCCGAACGCCATGTCACCGCCCTCATCGGCCCCTCCGGCTGCGGCAAGACCACCCTCCTGCGAAACCTCAACCGGATGAACGACCTCATCGACGGCATCCGCCACCACGGCGACATCCGCATCCGCGGCGAAAGCATCTACCATCCGCACCTCGAGGTCATTGCCCTTCGCAAACGCATCGGGATGGTGTTCCAGAAGTCCAACCCCTTTCCCAAGTCCGTTTACGAAAACGTCATCTACAGCCTCCGCGTCGCCGGCGAGCGCAATCGCCGCAACCTCGACGAGGCCGTCGAACGCAGCCTCAAGGCCGCCGCGCTCTGGGACGAGGTCAAGGACCGCCTCCAGTCCAGCGCCCTCAGCCTTTCCGGCGGCCAGATGCAACGCCTGTGCATCGCCCGCGCCATCGCCAACCAGCCGGAAATCCTCCTCATGGATGAACCCTGCTCCGCGCTCGATCCGGTGGCCACCTCCAAGATCGAAGATCTCATCCTCGAATTGAAACGCCAGTTCACCATCGTCATCGTCACCCACAACATGCAGCAGGCCGCCCGCATCTCGGATCACACCGCCTTCTTCTACCTCGGCAAACTCATCGAATACGATTCCACCTCCAAAATCTTCACCAACCCCGCCCACAAACAAACCGAGGATTACGTCACCGGCCGGTTCGGTTGACCCTCCTCCCGGTCCCCATGCCCATGACCCGACACTTCGATCAGGAACTTGCCGAGCTCAAGGAAAAGCTCCTCACCATGGCCAGCCATGCCGAGACCGCCGTCACCCGCGCCCTCCAGGCCCTCGTAAACCGCGATGATGACCTCGCCCGCACCGTCAAGAACGACGACACAGTCATCGATCGGATGGAGATCGAGATCGATGAAATGGCCATCAACATCCTCACCAAGGCCCCCCTCGCCACCGAATTGCGCCTCATCACCGTGGCCATGAAAATCTCCCACGACCTCGAACGCGTCGGCGACGAGGCCACCACCATCGCCCGCCGCTCCATCGAACTGAGCCAGGAGCCCCAGCTCAAACCCTACGTGGACCTCCCCCGAATGGCCGCCCTCGCCATGGAAATGCTCCGCGACGCCCTCGACGCCTTTGTCAACGGCAACTCCGCCAAGGCCGAGGCCGTCATCCCCCGTGACAAGGAGGTGGACAACCTCAACAAACAACTCCATCGCGAACTGGCCAGTTACATGGTCGAGAATCCCAACACCATCTCCCGAGCCCTCAACCTCATGGTCATCTCCAAAAGCCTCGAACGCATCGCCGACCACGCCACCAACATCGCCGAGGAGGTCGTCTATCTCCATGAAGCCCGCGACATCCGCCACACCGGCAAGGGCTCCGGACCCGGCAGCCAGCCGGAAGCCGGCCCGTCCCCGACTCCGCCCACGCCCTGATCCCGTCCCTGCAACCATGAAACAAAAAATCCTCGTCGTGGATGACGAACCCGATGCCGTCGAACTCATCGAGTTCAATCTAAAGGGCGCCGGTTACGATGTGATCACCGCCGCCGACGGCGCCGAAGCCCTCAAGAAGGCCCGCACCACCGGCCCCAGCCTCATCCTCCTCGACCTCATGTTGCCCGAGGTGGACGGCCTTGAGGTCTGCAAGATTCTCCGACGCGACGCCGCCACCGCCAACATCCCCGTCATCATGGTCACCGCCAAAGCCGCCGAGATCGATCGCGTGCTCGGCCTCGAGTTGGGCGCGGACGACTACGTCACCAAACCATTCAGCCCCCGGGAACTCCTTCTCCGCATCAAAAGCATGCTCCGGCGCGGCCAGATCCAGGAGGACAAGCCCGATCAATTCAAACTCGGCGACCTGCTCATCGATATTCCCCGCCACCTCGTCATGGTTCAGGGCAGAAAAGTCGATCTCACCGCCACCGAATTCAAACTCCTCACCCTCCTCGCCCAGCGCCGCGGGCGGGTCCAGTCCCGCGAACAACTTCTCCAGGACGTCTGGGAATACGACAGCCTCATCGACACCCGCACCGTCGATACCCACATGCGCCGCCTCCGCGAGAAGCTTGGCAAGGCCGCGAAATACCTCGATACCGTCCGCGGCGTCGGCTACCGTTTCGTGGAAGTCTGATAAGGACTTTCCACCAACGACATGTGGCCCTTCCTAGTCTCCGGTCTCGCCCTCGCCCTGATCCTCCTGCATCTGTGGTGGCTCCGCCGGCATCGACAAGCGCGCCGGACCATCCTGAAACTGAAGGCGGACCGCCGCGATTCCGAGGAACGCCGGCGGCAGATGGAGTCCCAGGCCCGCGCCCAGGAGGAGGCCCTGTTCAACAGCATGATCGAGGGCGTCCTCATCCTCGATGGCAATGGCCGCATTCAACTCGCCAACCGCGCCCTTGAAAAGTTGTTTGCCACCACGACGGACCTCCGCGGCAAGACCCTCATGGAAACCCTCCGCATTCACACGCTCCCGGAACTCGTCAACCGCCTCGCCAAGGAAGGCACAGTCGATGGCCTCGAACTCGAACTCCCCGGCCTCGACAAACGCCTCCTCCAGGTCAATGCCACCGCGGTCCTCGATTCCAAAGGCCAGCGACAGGGGAGCATCCTGGTCTTCCATGATCTCACCCGCCTCAAGCAACTCGAAAACACCCGCCAGGAATTCGTCGCCAACGTCAGCCACGAACTTCGCACCCCCCTCTCCCTCATCAAAGGCTACGTCGAAACCCTCCTCGAAGGCGCCCGCGAAGATCCCGCCGTCGCCGTGCGTTTTCTCCAGACCATTGACAAGCACGCCGACCGCCTCACGTATTTGATCGAGGACCTTCTCACCATCTCGCGCCTTGAATCCGGCCAGATCGTCCTCAACCTTCATCCTGTCGAGTTGCGTCCCATTGCGGGCCGCGTCATCGATGATCTCCAGGCCCGCGCCGCCGAACGCTCCGTCACCCTTTTCAACCGGGTCCCCGAAGGCTTGATGGCGCACGCCGATGCCGACCGGCTCCAGCAGGTGCTATTCAACCTCGTGGACAACGCCATCAAGTACGGCCGAACCCCCGGGCAGGTCACCCTGGGTGGAGTTCGGACGGAGGATCATCTGATTGAAATGACGGTTCAGGACGACGGTCCCGGCATTCCCCAGGAGTCTCTGACCCGTGTCTTTGAGCGATTCTATCGGGTGGACAAGGCACGCTCGCGCGAACAGGGCGGCACCGGCCTCGGTCTCTCCATCGTCAAACACATTGTCCAGTCCCACCGCGGAGAAGTCTGGGCGGAAAGCGAACCCGGAAAAGGAACCACCTTTCACTTCACGCTCCCCGAGGCAAGGAAAGTCTGAAAGCCGGTCTGAAAACCCCTCGCCGCGGGACCCATTGCAATTTTCAGACAGGCTCTGAGATTACTCCAGTCCGCTGGCCCGCCGGGCACGATCCAAAACCCTCCGCGCCTCTCTTCTCGCCTTGGCGGCTCCCTCAGTGAGCACTTGATTGACCCGATCCGGATACGCCGCCAGTTCCGCCCGCCGTGCTCGCGCCGGAGCGAAGGCTTCCCAATACCGCTCGAAAAGCGCCTTCTTCAAATCCCCGTAACCCAGACCGCCCGCCCGCAGACGTTC
>DATKEE010000458.1:0-7090 GCA_035544555.1 Candidatus Methylomirabilota bacterium | reverse complement strand
GCCGGGGGCGGGGGCGGACATCGCGGCGTGGGCGGGCTACGGACTGGCGCAACGGACGTCGAAGGAGCCGGGAAAGTTCGGCCGTGGGGCGCTGGAGGGGGTGGTGGCGCCGACCAGCGCGAACAACGCGGCGGTGGCGGGGGCGTGGATTCCGGCGCTGGTGTTCGGGATTCCCGGCGACGCGGTGACGGCAATCGTGCTGGGCGCGTTGTTGATGTATGACATCAAGACCGGGCCGTTGATCTTCGAGCAGAATCCGGATCAGGTGCACGCGATCTTCATGATCGCGCTGATCACGCAGGCCCTGCTGCTGCCGTGCGGCTGGATGGGGATCAAGGGATTCGGGTGGCTGTTGCGGTTGCCGCGCCAGGTGGTGTTGATGGGCGTGGCGGTGTTTTCGGTGGTCGGCGCCTTCGCGCTGCGAAACAGCCTGTTCGACGTCTGGGTGATGGCCGGGTTCGGCGTGGTGGGATTTTTTCTCGAGCGACAGCGCGTGCCCCTGGCGCCGTTGATTCTGGGATTGATCCTGGGGCCGATGGTGGAGTTCAACCTGCGCACGGGCTTGATCAAGTCCGGCGGCGATTTCACGCCATTCGTCACGCGGCCGATTTCCGCGGTTTTTGTGGGAGTGCTGGCATTGTCGCTGGCGGGGCCGTGGATCTGGCGATGGATGCGCGGAGGGTCGGTGCGGGAAACGGACACGGGAAACCAAAACGAAAGGTAGCCATATGAGAACGAAGATGCATTCACGAGCGGGAACGGTGGGGCGGCGGAAATTTTTCAGGCGGATGGCGGGCGGTGTGGGTCTGGCGGCCCTGGTGCTGCCGATGCGCGGATTGCAGGCGGCGGACGCGGCGGGCGCCACGCCGTATGGCACGGCGCCGCCGCCCGCGCAGGGGAGACCGCCGCAGTTCAGGACGCGGTTGCGGATCACGCGGCTGGAGACATTCCTGGTGAAGCCCCGGTGGTTGTTTCTGAAGGTGCACACCGACGAGGGGATTGTGGGGCTGGGCGAACCGATCCTGGAGGGGCGCGCGCGGACCTGTGCCGCGGCGGTGGAGGAGATCGCGCCGTATCTGATCGGCAAGGATCCGCGCAACGTGGTGCATCACTGGCAGGCGATCTACCGGCACGCGTTCTATCGGGGAGGCCCGATTATGACGAGCGCGTTGAGCGGCATCGAGCAGGCGCTGTGGGACATCAAGGGAAAGGCGCTCGGTGTGCCGGTGTATGAGATGTTGGGCGGCCCGACGCGGGATCGCATCCGGGTTTACGCGCACGTGGCCAACCGGCCCGAACGATTGAGGGAACGGAAGGCGGAGGGTTTCACGGCGTTCAAGACCGGAGTGCGCAACGTCACGCGGTCGGGCGTGGTGGCGTCGCCGCGATTCATCGAGGAGGCGGCGGGCGCGTTTGCCGCGCTGCGCGAGGCGGGCGGGAAGGACGCGGACATCGGGATCGATTTCCATGGCGCGGTGAGTCCGCAGAACGCGAAGCTGTTGATCAAGGAGCTGGAACCGTATCAACCATTGTTCATCGAGGAGCCGGTGGCGGCGCAGAACGTGGACGTGATGGCGGAAATTGCGCGCGGGACGCATCTGCCGATTGCGACGGGCGAGCGGTTGTTCACGAAGTGGGCGTTTCGGGAGGTATTGGAGAAAGGGGCGGCGAGCATCTTGCAGCCGGATTTGTGTCACGCGGGCGGGATCATGGAGGCTCGGTTGATCGCGGGGATGGCGGAGGCGTATTACGCGGCAATGGCGCCGCACAATCCGCTGGGGCCGATCTCGCTGGCGGCGGGACTGCAACTGGCGGCGTCCATTCCGAACTTCCTGTGTCAGGAACAGGTGTCGCTGGGCGAGGGGTATCTGAAGGAGCCGTTCCGGGTGGAGGGCGGTCATGTGCCGCTTCCGACGGGGCCGGGATTGGGGGTTGAGCTGGACGAGGACGCGCTGGCGGACAAGCTGGACCACGACTGGCGCAACCGCGAGACCTACGACGAGAACGACGGATCGGTGGTGGACTGGTAGGGAAGGCGGATGGAACGCGGCGAACAGAGGAAAGGGAGGCCATGACCAAACTTTGTTACAATTGTAACAAAGTTTGGTCCCTGGGCGGAAGGGGGGACGGAGCGCGGGGAGTCCGGTTCGATTCCGGAGAGGGCGTAGCGAGAGTCGCAGGCTGACTGTCTCAAGCTTGCCAAGGTTGCGGGGGTGCGGATAGGTTGCCGCACCCGATCCGGACACGATGGAACCGCGGCCCAAAACCCTTCACTACCGGCGTTCGCATTTCGCGACGCAATTGCCGGTGGATTACCTTTACAGTCCGTCGCATTGCTGGCTGGCGCGGGAGGTGAACGGGATGTGGCGCATCGGGTTGACGCGGTTCGCCACCCGCATGCTGGGCGAGATGGTCGATCACGGATTCGAGTGTCAGCCGGGCGAGGCCGTTTCGAGCGGGAAGATTGTGGGCTGGGTGGAGGGGTTCAAGGCCATTTCGGATTTGTTCTGCGTGGTGACGGGGTCGTTCGAAGGCGGCAACCCGGCGTTGAAGGAAAAGATCGCCCTGATCGACCGCGAACCCTACACGGCGGGATGGCTGTATCAGGCAAAGGGGGAACCGGACGGGCGATGTTTGAATGTCGGGGATTATCGCGATCTGCTGGACAAGACCATCGACCGGATCCTGGCGAAGCAACACAGCGAGGAATCGACATGAACGAACAGCCGGCAGGGACAATGGCAGCGAAGGCGTACGATTCCGGGAAGACCGGTCGCGCGCGGTATGTCATGATTGGCGGATTTCTGGGCGCGGGGAAGACCACGGCGGTGGGACGTCTGGCGCGACGGTTGACGGACCAGGGGCTTCGCGTGGGATTGATCACGAACGACCAGGGGAACGGATTGGTGGATACGAGCGTCCTGGCGTCGCAGGGATTCTCCGTGGAAGAAATCGCGGGCGGGTGCTTTTGCTGCCGGTTCAATTCGCTGGTCGAGGCGGCGCGGAAGCTGTCGGCGGCCAGCCGGCCGGACGTTTTTCTGGCTGAGCCGGTGGGGAGTTGCACGGATCTGGTGGCGACGGTGAGTTATCCGTTGCGCCGGATTTACGGGGACAGTTTTGAGATCGCGCCGTTGAGCGTGTTGATCGATCCGATCCGCGCGATGCGGGTGCTGGGACTGGAGGAGGGGGGGCGGTTTTCGGACAAGGTGATATACATTTATCGCAAGCAGCTCGAGGAGGCCGATTTCATCGTGATCAACAAGGTGGACCTGATCGGGGCTTCCGGGCGGGAACGGCTGCGCGAGGCGCTGGCCGGATCGTTTCCGCACGCGCGGGTGTTCGAGGTGTCGGCGCGGAATGGGGAAGGATTGGATTCGTGGTTCGAGGCGGTGGCATCGCCGGCGCCGAAAGGACGAGCCGTGATGGACGTGGATTATGAGATTTACGCGGAAGGGGAGGCGTTGCTGGGTTGGTTGAACGCGACGTTGACTGTGGCGGGAGAGGAGGCGTTTGACGCGAATGGTTTTCTGCGCGAGCTGGCGGCGGAATTGCAACGGGAGATTGTCGCGGAGGGGGGCGAGATTGCGCACCTGAAAATGACGATCGATCCCCGTCAGACACTGGGCGGTGTGGCGGTGATCAACCTGGTGAGGAACGACTTCGTGCCGGAAACTTCGCAGGAGCTGCCGGATCCGATGCGATCCGGGGAATTGATTTTGAACGTGCGGGCGGACCTGGATCCGGAACGATTGCGTGCGGCGGTGGACAGGTCGCTGGGGTCCATCCGGGCAGTGTTCCCCGGCGTGCGGGTGGAGATGCGGCACGTGGAACATTTCCGGCCGGGACGTCCCGTTCCGACGCATCGGGAGGGGCAGGGGTAACTATTCAGGTGAAAAACCACCTGCCTGCGCTCAGGCTTCGGCAGGCAGGCGAATGGACACGAATTCACACGAATGAAGGCGAAGGCATCGGAACGCCGGTCTCCGACCCGGCTCGTTGCGAATGTGAGGAATCGGGCCGGCGATCCCATGATAGTTTTTCAAACACGCTCTGAGGAATCCGCTTGGTGTCCCGCCGAGTGATTCAGTCTTCGATCATTCCGAAGGAACAGTCGTACGGCTTGTGGCAGGCGGTGCATTCGGCTTCGCGGAGATCCAGACCGGGCGTCCAGGAATAGACGCATCCGCAATGTTCGCAGCGGACCACGTAACGCCTGCCGGCCGCGATGTGTTGCTGTTGAATATCGTCGGAGCCGGTCGCCAGATCCTCCGCCTCGAGTCGCATCAAGGCGTCGGGTTCGATGTGTTGGAAGGCCGAGAGTCGGGTGGCCTGCGCGTTGATGACGGCCTCGAAGCAATTGCGGACCAGGCGCGCGTTGCCGAAGTGTTCGCCCCGTTCGGAATGCAGGTGGTGAAAATGGTGGACGACCTTTTCCTTCAATGCCGGGCTGAGTGTCAGGCCGTTGCGGTGGCACAGGAGCCCAAAGATCCGGCAGAGTTCGTGCGCGGAATAATCGGGGAACTTGATGAAGCGCGTGAATCGCGAGTGAAGACCGGGATTGGAATGGACGAACGTTTCCATTTCGCCGGGGTAACCGGCCACGATGACGATCAGGCGGTCGCGATCATCCTCCATCCGCTTGAGAAGGGTGTCGATGGCTTCACGGCCGAAATCCTCGCGTTCCTTTGCCAGGGAGTAGGCCTCGTCGATGAAGAGGATGCCATCGAGGGCGGAATCGATGACGGCGTTGGTCTTGGGAGCGGTCTGGCCGACGTATTCGCCGACGATCGCGGCGCGGTCGCATTCGATGAGGTGCCCTTTGCGGAGGACGCCGAGGGATTTGTAGATGCGGCCCATGAGCCGGGCGACGGTGGTTTTGCCGGTGCCGGGATTGCCCGTGTAAACGGAGTGATAACTGGTGGCGATGGGTTTCAGTCCCTGGGCGGCGCGGAGTTGCTGGATGCGGGCAAAATTTGCGGTTTGACGAACGCGTTCCTTGACCGAGGCGATGCCGACCAGTTGATCGAGTTCGCTCAGGACCTCGTTGAAGCTTTCCTGGGAGACGACGCCGGGACCGCCCTGGGCGACGGCCTGATGTTCGGTGCAGATGGCGCGCATCTGCTGGAGCAGGTACTGGATGAAGCGGCTTTCCTTCGACGATACGGTGCCGTCCATGGTCGAGAACGCCTCGCACACGCGGCGGATGAGGGACTCGTGAAACCAGACCACGAGCGGAGGCAGTTCGAGCTTCGTGATGGTCTTCGTCATTTCGAGGAAAATCCGGTCGAGCCCCGTCTGCACATGGTGGCCGACGGTGTCGTGCAGCTTTTCCAGCTTTTCCCGGGCATCATCGAGATACTGTGCGATGGCGTCCCTGACACGGAGGGTCTTGTCGCTTTTGTGATTGTGGTTCAATGCCCGGAGCCGGTCCTTGTGGGGGCGTCGGAACAGCCCGATGAAGCCGGGCACGATGTCGTCGGCGCGGTTCGTGTGCAGGCAGGCCATCCAGAACTGGGCGGACGCGTCGGTGAGCAGGTTGATCTCGTCCCGGGGAAAGAAGGCGGACCACGCGCCGCCGACGATCCTGCGGAAGCCATCGAAGTGGGATTCGAGCAGATCGACCGTTCCTGTCGCGGTTTTCTCGTAGGAGAGATGTGGCGGGGTGAGGATTTCGAGGTACTCGGCCAGCAGCCGGGCGCCGAGAAGGGCCTGGGCCAGCTTGTGAATGGAAGCGGTGTCGCAGCCGGTAACGTCCGAGACTTCGGGTATGATCCGGGTGAGTTCGGCGTGGATTTGGACAAAGACGGTGTCCACGGCGAGGATTTTATCCGGCTGATCGCCGGACAACTGGTCGAGGGATTGGAGTTGGGAGACGGTCTCGAGGGTGTTCTGTTTGTTGAACGTGATGAGCGTTTGGTGATCGAGCGGGTGCAGTTGGCGGGATCGGGGATCGCCGGCGATGGCGGCGAGGAGGCCGCCCGGGACAAGCGGGTGGGTGGTGAAATCCTGGACGAGCTGCTGCATGGGAAGCGGCGGATTGGCGCTCCGCGACTGGTGCCGGTGGTCGGACTCGAACCGACACGCCTTTTTACGGGCCCAGGATTTTAAGTCCTGTGCGTCTGCCATTTCGCCACACCGGCATTACCGATTGCAATCCACTTATGAAGTGGAATGAAACGACGAGTTTACGTTGCGCCACTGTGGCGGCATGAAAGCCAATGCAATCGAGAGCAACGCAACCCGTCATGGGGCGAAGTTTACGCGGGTGTTCGATGGACGCAAGCAGCCGATTCGAGGGCTGTGCAAGCGAGGGGATCGGTACTACGCCCGGATTGTCGAGAACGGGATCAATCAACCGCCTGCAGTCAGGTGACAGGCGGATCAGGCCACCTGCAACTTCTTCAGCGGGTGAACGTCGCGTTCAATCTTCTTCTCGCAACCCAGCCGGGCCACCTCCAGGTCGTAGTCCGATTGCAATCCCATCCAGAGTTCCGGAGACACGCGGAACAGACGGCCCAGTGTCAGCGCCATTTGAGCGCTGACGCTTCGCGTGCCCCGGCAAATCTGGCTGATGGCAATGGGGGTGGCGCCGATGGATTTGGCGACCGCGGAATGGGACAGCTTCAAGGGCTTCATGAAGTCTTCGCGCAACACATCTCCGGGATGGACCGGGGGCAGTTTCCTGTTTGGCTTCTTCATCGGCTCGGTTCGGTTCAGTTCAGTCGTAATGGTTGTTGATTTCCACATCGTGGGCGTCGCCCTCATGCCAGACGAAGCACACCCGCCACTTCGTATTGATCCGGATGCTATGCTGGCCTTTCCGGTCACCCTGCAACGCTTCCAGCCGATTGCCGGGCGGACTCCGCAGATCCTGAAGAGTCCGGGCATGGTGCAGGTATTTCAGTTTCCGCCTGGCCGTATTCTGAATGTCCGGCGGCAGCTTCCGTGAGCGTTCCCCATCAAAGATTGCCTTGGTTTCGTCACAGCTGAAGCTGGCGATCACCGAGAGACCCTATCGCAACGCGATAAGGACGTCAATGGAGATTGCAGGAATCGATGCCCGGTCCTCTTGGAACGGGATTGATTGCTC
>DATKEE010000457.1:0-4120 GCA_035544555.1 Candidatus Methylomirabilota bacterium | reverse complement strand
GGCATCCGCGCCAGCCGTGGCGGCCGGCGGATCCGGGCTGACGAAGGGGATGCCCAGTTCGAGGCCGCGAAGAATCAGCAGGACGGCCATCAACAGGACGGCCGCGGAAGTGACGCGGTGGAGCGGGAGGCGGGCGGGCAGTGGGAAGCGCCGGCCGGCGATATGCACGCCCAGCATCAGGGGACAGGTGCCCAACCCGAAGCACGCCATGTAAGCCATGCCGGACGCGGGATGACCGGTCGCGATGGCTCCCGCGGCGGCAATATAGACCAGGCCGCAGGGCAGCAGGCCATTGAGCGCCCCCATCACGGCCCGCGAGGAGAGTGAGTTTCGCCGAAGTGAAGACTGCATGGCGCGCTTGAGCACGGCGATCCATCTCCAGACGGGTGTCGCCAGGGGAAGCCGGGCCGATACCACCCATCCGGCCAGTAATGTGACTCCGAGGAGAAGCGAGAGCCAGGCCTGAAACCCGGCGGTGACGAAGGCGTGGCCCAGCCACCCGACCATCAGTCCCAGCACACAGTAGGAAGCCAGCCGGCCGGCATGGTACACGATGGGGCCGGCGGGTGCGTGGTGTTTCGCGGGTCCGGCCTTCGCCAGTGCCAGCACCAACGGTCCGCACATGCCGGCGCAATGGAGGCTGCCGGCGAGGCCGAGGAGGAAGGCGGTCAGGAGAAACATGCTACATCCCTTTCGGCGCCGTCGCGGCGGACGAAGTGCCGGCCCCGACAAGGACCAACTGCTGCTCGAAGAAGTATTCCCGCGCGGCCACTGTCCAACGCACGCGGATCCGCCAGTGGCCGGAACGCAGCGCGCTTGCATCGATGTTTTGAACTCCCGTGGTTTCGACGGCGAGTGGCACGTCGAAATCGAGCGCGGCGTTGGAAGGGCGGTAGAACTGGATGGAACCCACAGGGTGTTGAGCCGCATGGCCGGCCGGGAGACGCACCGTGACCTCGTCCTCGGCGGGATCGTAGAGGACGGAGACATCGTGTCGAATGGCGGCGGTGCGGTTCATTTGGTCGAGCTGCCTCTGGAAACGAATCTCCTCCTCATAATAGTCGGGCCGGACGAGATCCATGTCCTGCTGGAAGACGACGGTGACCCAGGCGGCCAGGGCGGAGGCGAAGGCGACGAACCAGGCGATGATGGCGTGGGGCCAGAGGCTGCGGGGGCGTTGGGTGAGGGGCGGGTTCATGTCGGTCATGGTCGCGGGCCGGCGAAACTGGTGGTCACGGTTTCGAGGAGCCTGTCGTTCGAGTAAACGCCCAGTTTGAGTTTCGTGCCGCCGCCCGTGAGCGCGGCGGGGTCGAGTTCGATCAGCACGGAGGTTTGGGCGAGATCCGCCGCGGGGACGATGAAGTCGCGGGCGCCCATCAACCGGACGGAACCGGGCAGGTTTTCGAGTTTCAGTTCCACGGCGAGATCGCGTGAAGTCTTGTTGATAACCTTGAGGGTGTAGAGGTTCTGGAGCCGGCCGCCGGGGGTCTGCTGAAAGAGCGTGCCCGGGGCGCGAAGCAGCGTGGTTTCGACCTCCGCGCGCGTGAAGACGAGGAACAGAAACAAGGCGACGAGGGCGGCGAGGACACCCGCGTAGAGTTTCATGCGTGCGGTAAACGCCTGCCGCCCGCCCCGCTCGATCTGGTTGAGCGAGGCGAAGCGGATGAGTCCCCGCGGACGGCCCACCTTGTCCATGACGGTGTCGCAGGCGTCGATGCAGGCGGTGCAATTGACGCATTCCATCTGGGTGCCGTTGCGGATGTCGATGCCTGTGGGGCAGACGGCGACGCACTGGCGGCAGGCGACACAATCGCCGAGGCCGGTGTTGGCGCGTTGCTCAACGGTCTGGTCCCGGCGGAGCGGGCCGCGCGATTCGCCGCGCCGGTGGTCATAGGCGACGACCATGGAATTCTCGTCGAGCATCGCGGACTGGAAGCGGCCGTAGGGGCAGATGAAGGTGCAGGCCTGCTCGCGGAAGCGGGCGAAGATGCCGTAGAAGAGGAGAGTGAAGAGCGCCATGAAGGAGAGGCCGGCGAGGTGATGGCGGGGATCGTCCAGTTGGATGGCGAGGAGTCTTTCGCTGCCGATGATGTAGGCGAGCAGGGTGTTGCCGACGATGAACGAGAGCGCGAGAAAGACGGCGTGTTTGAGGGATTTTTTCCAGAGCTTGCGGCGGTTCCAGGGGGAGGCATCGAGCGCGCGCTGTTCGTGGGCGTCGCCTTCGATGAGGTATTCGATCTTTCGAAAGACCATTTCCATCATGACGGTCTGCGGGCAGGCCCAGCCGCACCAGAGCCGGCCGAACGCGGTGGTGAAGATGATGATCCCGGTGATGAACACCAGCATGGCGACGGCGAAGACGATGGTGTCCTGCGGCCAGAAGATCCGGCCCAGAATCGAGAAGTGGCGGTTGACGACGTCGAGCAGGAGCAGGGGATTGCCGTCGATGCGAATCCAGGGTCCGGCAAACAGGATGAGGATGAGGACGGCGGCGAACCAGGCGCGGCGGCGATGCCAGGTGCCGGACGGTTTCCGTGGATAGAGCCAGCGACGGCGGCCCTGGCGGTCGGCGGTGCTCAGATGATCGCGGAAGTCGTCCCAGTTGATCTCCCGGGCGGCGGCGTGCTCCTCGTGGGGCCGGATGTGGGAGGGTTCAGGCATGGGGGAGGCGAGCGGGTGGGGTTTGCGATGGGCGGTCGCTTTACTCGTAAATGTTCGGCTGGGCGGGTCCGGCCTGGTCTTCGCGGGGTTTGGGATTGGGCGGTGAGGTGCCGCGGAAGGTGTAAATGTAACTGGCGACGGCCTGGATCTCGCCCGGTTTGAGCACACCCCGCCAGGTCAGCATGCCCTTCTCCGGCACGCCATTGATGATGATCTTCAGGCTGTCGAGGTAACTGGAGCCGTGAATCCAGTAATCATCGCAGAGATTGGGGCCCACCAGGCCGCCGCCGTCATCGCGATGGCAGGGGGCGCAGAGGGAGGCGTAGCTCTCGCGTCCCCGGGCGAGGACATCGAGATCCTGAGAAGGAAGGAGGGACACCAGGTTGGCTTCGAAGCGTCCGATGGCTTCGGATTTGATCCGTTCCCCGGCCGCGAGTTCCTTTTCGTAAGCGGCGATTTGCAGGTCGCCGGCCTTCAGGACGTGGTAATAGACCATGTAGAAGACCGAGAAGGCGATGGAGAGGTGGAACAGCCAGACCCACCATCGGGGCAGGTTGTTGTCGAGTTCCTGAATGCCGTCCGCGTCGTGGTCGAGCAGCAGGGGATCGCGAGGTTGCTCATTCATGGCTGGAGTCTCCCTTGGGCGGCACGGGGATGCCGTCGTCGAGTGGCAGGGCACTCATGGATTTGAGGAAGGGTTTCTTCAGGAGGCAGGCGCGGAGGACCGCGACGCTGAAGACGACAAAGAACAGGCAGACGGAAATCACTCCGTAGAGTCCGATGCCTCCGATATCGCGCAGGACGTTTTTGATCATGGGTCACCTCATTCTTCCGATGGACCGGCCGAGCCCGGGACGGGGTTTTCGCCGGAGGGCGTTTCTGTGGTTCCGGGCGCGGCCTTGATGTCGGTGCCCAGGCGTTGCAGGTAGGCGATGAGCGCGATGATTTCCGCATCGGGCGCGGCGTTGGTGATGGAGCCCTGTTCGAGGTTGGCGACCACGCCGACCGCCTGCGCGGCGAGGGCGTCCTGCGCGTCGCCGTGTTCGAATCCCGGAGGATAGGGCACGCCGGTCTTGCGGAGCGCGGCGATGCGTGAGGGCAGCGAGTTGGTGTTGAGTTTTTGCGTCAACAGCCAGGAATAGCGCGGCATGATGGAGCCGGGAGAGGTGAGGTTGGGGTCGTCCATGTGATTGTAATGCCACGCGTCCGGGTATTTGCCGCCAATGCGGTGCAGGTCCGGGCCGGTTCGTTTGGATCCCCAGAGGAAGGGATGGTCGAAGACGAATTCGCCGGCCTTCGAGTAATCCCCGTAGCGTTCGGTTTCGCTGCGGAACGGGCGCACCATCTGGGAATGGCAGCCCACGCAACCTTCGCGAATGTAGATGTCGCGTCCGAGCACTTCGAGGGGGGTGTAGGGTTTGACGCTCTGGATGGTGGGGACGTTGTCCTTGATGAGGTA
>DATKEE010000456.1:0-7196 GCA_035544555.1 Candidatus Methylomirabilota bacterium | reverse complement strand
CGGACGACAAGGCATCGTCGGCGAACGCACCGACACCGAGATCGGCATGCACTCCCTCCGCGGTGGCGATGTTGTCGGCGACCATACTGTCGTCTTCGCGGCCAATGGCGAGCGCGTCGAACTCACCCACAAGGCGTCCAGCCGCGATACCTTCGCCCACGGCGCGCTGCGCGCCGCCCAATGGGTGGTCACCCGGAAACCGGGCCTCTACGACATGCAACACGTCCTCGGTCTGAAGGACTCCGAAGCCTGACTCACGGCCCCACACCCGCCGCGGCCCGCGCTGAATGACCCCGCGCCGCCTCCGCTTCTCCCCGATGCTCTCCGCCCCACATCTCGCATTCGTCGCACTCGGGTCCAATCTCGGCGATCCCGTCCGCCAGGTGCGCGCCGCCATCGATCGCCTCGCGGACCTCTCAACCGCAACCCTCCTCGTTTCCTCGTTGTGGGAAAGCTCACCCGTCGATTGCCCTCCCGGTTCGCCGCCATTTGTGAATGCCGTCGCAGGACTCACACCCGCATCCGATGATACCCCCGAACGCCTCCTGACCCGCCTCCAGGCAATCGAGCGAGACTTCGGACGCACCACACGGACGCGGCGAAACGAACCGCGCCCGCTCGACCTGGATCTGATCGCCTTCGGCCGGGAAACTCGACTGACTCCCGAGTTGATGCTTCCCCACCCCCGCGCCCACCTGCGCCGCTTCGTCCTGCAACCCCTCGCCGAAATCGCCCCGGATCTTGTGCTTCCCGGTCAGATCGAAACCATTTCCCTTCTGTTACAACAACTCGATTCCCGGGAAATCCTCCAACGGATCGAACCTTGAGCCCCGCACTCCCCCTTGTCACCTCCGCATCGTAAAAAGGGGTCCGCGCCGGAACCAGACCGGCGCGGACCCTGGTTTCCCGCGATTGAATCCGCGTTACATCCCGCCCTTGCCAATGCCGATGACGCCGCAGGCAATCCGGGCGCCCGCATTGCCAACGGGTTGACCGCCGTCGTCCGCCTGCGCGTGAACGATCACACTCCGCCCAATGATCGGATTCTTCAGTCCGGCCAACGTGATGTTGTCCACCACGATTTCATACCGCGCCCGCCCGTTGTTGTTCGCGGTCAGATTTCCCAGATCTCCGGCGTGGCGCGTTCCCTGGGTCGGTAACGCGTGATCATGGCCCTCCGGATTGTAGTGTCCCCCGGCACTGGTGCCGTCGGCGGCCGAGCAGTCCCCGAACTCATGCACGTGAATCGCGTGCTTCTGATTCGGCGTCAATCCACGGACATCGGCCGTGACCTTGACCTTGTCACCCTCCTGGGTGAAGCGCACGGTTCCGCGGGCCTGATTGCCCTCGGTGGAATGCAGCACGGCCACCAATTCGTCCACCTTCCCCCAGGCCATGGCATGTTGCGCGGGCGCCGCGCCATGCGCCCCCTTCATCGCGTGCGATTCATGACGCCCGTGATGCGAGGCGCAACCGGTTTGCAGCACAAGCCACGGAACGACCAACGAGGAACAAATCAGCCAGCTTCTCTTCATGAATTTTCCCTTTCCAATTTTGGCCCGGTAAATCCGGACCGGTTTTGAATTGTTTGTCCCGAATGGATTCGACACCCACGTTAGACTCACTTCCAAATCCGGGCAAGCCGGACCGCCTCATCGGTTGCGATTCTCATTTTGGTCGGAGCGCGGCTGTGTGCGGAGCACCAGCCGCAGCGCGTGGATTCGGCAACGACCGTTCTGACGTGCTGCGACTGGTCTTACAGACACGCGCTCCTCAAGATGAGAATCGCCGCCTCATCGGTCCCGTTTCAACAAATACGCCGCAATAGCCTCCAGCGCCTTCGCCCTTCCGCGAAACACCCCCAGCGCCCCAAACGCCCGCTCCGTCAACCGCCCCGCCTGCTCCCGCGATCTCTCCAACCCCACAATCGACGGATACGTCGCCTTCTTCGCCGCCATGTCCTTCCCCGCCGTCTTCCCCAATTGCTCCGTCGTCTGCGTCACATCCAGAATGTCGTCGATGATCTGAAAGGCCAGGCCGACGTCACGGCCAAAGTCGCTCAAGGCCTTGAGCTGCGCCGGCGTGCAGTTCGCGCTCATCCCGCCCAGCCGGACCGAACAACCCAGCAGCGCCGATGTCTTCCGCTCATGGATGTACTTGAGCCCGGACTCGGTCAGGGTCTTCCCCTCCGCCTCCAGATCCGCCACCTGCCCGGCGATCAGCTCCGAGGATCCCGCCGCCCCCGCCAGCTCCAGAACGATCGCCTGATGCGAATATCTCGGCCAGCCCCGGCAACGGGCCGCCACCTCGAATGCCAGCGTCAGCAGCGCGTCCCCCGCCAGCACCGCCATCCCCTCCCCGAAAACCTTGTGACTCGTCGGCTTGCCCCGCCTGAAATCATCATTGTCCATCGCCGGCAGATCGTCGTGGATCAGCGAATAGGTGTGAATGCATTCAACCGCGCATGCCAGTGGCAGGGCCGCCTCAACGGAGCCTCCGCAAGCCTCCGCGGCGGCCAGACACAGGGCCGGCCGCATCCGCTTGCCCCCCGCGAACACCGAGTAACGCATCGCCTTGTGAATCGTCGCCGGCCGGGTGCCCGCCTTCGGCAGAAACCGATCCAGCGCCCGGTTCACCGCCGCATTGCGGCTCTCCAGATAGGAGGCAAGGTCGAATGCGCCCGTTGGGGTCCTCTGAACGCTGGATTTCGCCTGGACGGCCATGCGCTGCTTGTAAGGAAAAGCACCCGATCCACGCAAGCGCCGACTGCCGCAACCGCCACAACCCCGCCCGGAGCGACGCGATTTCAACGCGATTTCAACGTTGCCCGCTCGCGGAGCCGGTTCTAGCATCCGCCGCTGCATGACGTTGAATCCTTCGTCCCCCACCCAAACCCCGCTCAGGTGCGATGGGCGGCGCCCCGATCAAATCCGCCCCCTCCGGTTCCAAAACCACATCGCGCCGCACGCCACCGGCTCCACCCTCGTCGAATGGGGGGACACCCGCGTCATTTGCGGGGTGACCATTGACGAGATGGTGCCCCGTTGGATGAAGGAACAGGGCGTGGCCGGCGGCTGGTTGACCGCGGAATATTCCATGCTCCCCTACTCCACCCTCACCCGCAAATCCCGCGACATCTCCAAGGGCAGAATCGATGGACGCTCGCAGGAGATCCAACGTCTCATCGGCCGGGCCATGAGGACCGCCATCGACCTCGAACGGCTCGGGCAGAGAACCATCTGGGTGGACTGCGACGTTCTTCAGGCCGACGGCGGCACACGCACCGCCGCCATCACCGGCGCCTATGTCGCCCTCGCCCTGGCAATTCGCAAACTCCAGGCGGAGGGCCGGCTTTCCGATCCACCCCGGCTCACCCCGGTGGCCGCCGTCAGCGTCGGCATCGTCAAGGGCGCGGCATTGCTCGACTTGTGTTACGAGGAGGATGCCGCCGCCGAGGTCGATTTGAACATCGTGATGAACGTTGATGGCCGTTACGTGGAACTCCAGGGAACCGGGGAGAAATCCACGTTCAGCGAGGCCCAATTGGGGGAGATGACCGAATTGGGCAAGCTGGGCATCCGCCGTCTCCTCGACGCGCAGCAGACGGCGCTCGCCGAATCCTCGAAACCTTGATGCCTTGCCGCGATGGATACGGTTCCTAAAGTCACGGTGCCGGGACTCGCGCCGGATTCAGCGCCCACGCGATTGTTGTTGCTCCGGCACGCCGAGGTGGAGGATCGCTACCACCGCAAATTTGGCGGACGCATCGACATGTGTCTGTCTCCGCGAGGGCAGACGCAGGCCCTGACTCTGGCGGGTTATCTCAAACTCACCCGGCTGGATGCGCTCTACGTGAGCCCCATGAAACGCGCGCGACAAACCATGGAACCCATCGCCGCCACCACCGCCCTCACCCCCTCCGTGGTGCCGGACCTTCGGGAGGTGGACTTTGGAGACTGGACCGGCCTTTCATGGACGGAGGTCGCGGAGCGCTTTCGAGCCAGTGCCTTCGACTGGTTGCACCGCCTCGAAGATGCCTCGATCCCCAATGGCGAAAGCGCCTCCAGCTTCAGATTGCGCGTCGAACCTTGTCTCCTGAACATCCTTCAATCCCACCCCGGTCAAACCGTGGCCGTGGTCTGCCACGGCGGCGTCATCCGCATGATGCTTTCCATCCTCCTGCGGCTCCCGCTGCCCGCAACCGGCTCCTTCGAAATCGAATACGCCAGTCTCACCCGATTGCTTCACCGCCTCACCCGGACGGAGATCGATGTCTTGAATTTCACCCCCTGGCGCGACATGCAATGAAAAGCGGGGCGCTCTGGGAGGTTTCCATTACTGTCCCCGTTGAAGTCGAGGAAGCCGTGACCGGTCTGCTGGAGCATGTGACCCGGTTGCCGGTCGCGCTCTACACCGACGAGGAAACGCTGATCTCCCGTGTCAGTGCCTATTGTCCCCGGCGCGGCCTCTGGACCGCATCCCGACGCGCCCGTTTGGAAAAAGGCCTGGTGCGCCTCCGAAAAGAAGGACTCCTGACCGGCCCCGCAAGGATCCGCGTCCGGACGATACCCCGCCAGGATTGGAGCGAATCCTGGAAGCATCACTTCAAGCCGATCGAGATCGGCGAACGGCTTCTGCTGAAACCGGGGTGGAGCCGGCGAAAACCCCGGCCCGGCCAGGCGGTGGTCGTTCTCGATCCCGGCCTGAGCTTTGGAACCGGCCAGCACGCCACCACCCGCTTTTGTCTCCGCGAACTCGTGGCCAGGCGCAAGTCCGGCAAACCCCAGGCACTCCTGGACATTGGAACCGGTTCCGGGATCCTCGCCATCGCCGCCGCTAAACTGGGATACCAACCAGTGGATGCCTTTGATTTCGACCCGGAAAGCGTCCGGGCGGCTCGGGCCAATTCGGAAACCAATTGCACCGCGGACCTCATTCGCATCGAGCGGCGGGATTTGAGGAAACTTCCCATTCGCGCGGCTCGACGCTACGACGTCGTCTGCGCCAATCTGCTGCTGGATCTCCTGCTGGAGGAAAGAATCCGAATCCTAAACCGTCTGGCGCCGGGAGGGATTCTGATCCTGGCGGGAATTCTTCGGACACAATTCCCGCGGGTGAGGGATGCCTGCTGTCAATCCGGCCTGCGCCTGCTCCGATCCCGTGAGGAGAAGGAGTGGCGCTCCGGCGCATTTGCCTTTGCGAAACGCGCGGGCACCTGCTAAGTTTCCGCCATTCGATCCGCCGTCAATTGTTCAGGACGCGCAATTTCAGCCAGACGTTTTGAACAGTTCCCAAGCCGGCGTGGTCGATAGTCGGTATAAAGGCTTCGAACCCGGGCGTGCCACCCGCGCCTGAATGGGTTGAGGGGTCGGGGGAATGCGGCGTGGCACTGTTTAGGCTCGAGCCAACTCCAAGAAAGGAACACTGAGTATGGTCAAAACCCTCGACGTCTTCACCGAAACGGTCCGCAACTCCAAACACTCATTCCGACACGCGGAACTCAGACCACGGAAGGAACAACAACACCGTTACGAACGTCGAAAAATCCGGGAATTCATCCGGCTCGGGGAGTGGGCTCCCAAGGAATCGGCCTGACCGCTCCGCCGACCGCTCCCGATTTCATCCCGCTTCAAGCCTCTCAACGTACGGTCGCGTTAGCCCGACGCGTCCCGCTTTTTGCACGGATTACTGGCACGCCGGGCAAAGGCCAAAAAACTCGAGCCGATGGGTCACGTGCTTGAACCCGTTCCGCTTCGCTATCTCCCGCTCCAGTTCATTGGAAAAACACCCCTCGATCTCGACCACCCGCGAGCATTTCGTGCAGATCAAATGGTGGTGATGGCCGTCCTCTCCCTCCGCAATCAATTCAAACCTCGCCACCCCGTCCCCAAAGTCGAACCGCTTCACCATGCCCATGCCTTCCAGCAGGTGCATTGAACGGTAAATCGTCGCCAGATCACAATCGCCCTTCCCCAGCGCCGCGTGAATCTCCCGGGTGGTCATTGGATGCCGATGCCGGCCCAACACCTCGAGAATCGACTGCCGGGGCCCCGTCAGCTTGCGGGATTTGCGGCGCAGTTGCTCCGCCAGCTCCGGCAGCCGCGCCCGCCGAACCCGCGCCGATGAATGGGAATGTCCACAACAATCGCTCATGCGCCCAATCTTGCCGGCACCCGCCACCGTCGCGTCCCTGCCAGCGAAACCACAAACAACCCGATGCAAACCAGCACGATGGCCGGTCCGCACGGCACGTCGTACCGGTAGGACAGCATCGTGCCTCCCAATCCACCGGCCAACCCCACCCCCACACTCAGCAGAATCTGCTGGCGAAGGTTCCGGGCGATGTTCCGCGCCGTAGCCGCCGGAATCACCAGCAGGGAGGTCACCAGGATGATGCCGACAAGCCGGATGCTGACGGCAACGGTCAGGGTCAACAGCACCACGAACACGTAGTTCAACCGCCGAACGGGCACCCCGCAGACATGCGCCATGTCCTCCTGGGCCGTCACCAGGGCCAGCGCGCTCAGGTTGTGAAACACCACCCACCCTCCCAACACCAGAAGCACAAAAGCCAGCCAGACGTCGCGTGATCCCACCGCCAGCAGGTCGCCAAAAAGATAACCGTGCAACTCACCCCGGAACCCCTTCTGCAAATACAGGATGATGATCCCCACGGCCACCGAACCGCTCAGCAGCAGCGCCAGGATCGTGTCGGTCAACAACTCGGTGTTCTGCTTCAGCCAGATCATGATCATCGCCACCAACAGGCTGAACCCGATCAACGGCAGCGTCGGCTCGACAAATCCCCAGTAGAACCCCAGCGCGATGCCCGGCAACGCCGCGTGCGCGACCGTGTCGCTGAAAAATGCCATCTTTCGCGCCGTCACGAACACGCCCAGCAGGGCGCACAACGGCGCCAGAAACAACGCCGCCAGCAGCGCGCGCTGCATGAATACCTCAGTGAACATGATGGGCGTGGGAATGATGATGCTGGTAGGGCGAGACATGAATGCCATACGCCTGCTTCAGCGACTCCGCGTTCATCACCTCCTCCGGTGTTCCTTCGCAACAAATCACCCCGTTCAACGCGTACACCCGCGCCGCGTGGCGATACACCATCGAGAGATCGTGCGACACCAGGACCACCGTCAAGCCGTGCCTCCGGTGCATGCCCGTGATCAGTTCGTAAAACGTCT
>DATKEE010000455.1:0-4277 GCA_035544555.1 Candidatus Methylomirabilota bacterium | reverse complement strand
ACTGCAACCGGGCGCCTTCGACAACTGGCTGGCGGCGGCCCCCATCGTGGCGCTGGGCGCGCCCATGGGCGTCTTCGTGGTCAACTTCATCGGACGCAAGCCAACCCTCCTGTTCGTCGCCGTGCTGTGCGTCGGACAATTCGTCTGGACCTGCTACACTCAGCGCGCGGCATTGGGGGTGTTCGGACTGCTGGTCGCGCTCGCGGCAGTGGGCATTCTCCTTCTCGGCTTCGAACGTCTGCGCGCCTGGGGAGCCGTTCTCGTGGGAGAGGCAAAGGCCAGTAAACGGACCCCTCCAACCTGAGGATTTCCAGGCGCGCCGCCTCTGCTACCGGACGATCTATTGTCATGTCGCCGTCTCGGATTCACCCACAAACCGCATCCCAACCGCGTCTCCTCACCCCGTTGCCGCGCCAACGGCGCAACCATTCCTCAGCCCGGGGCAACGCCCCGGGAACCCGTCCCAAACAAATCATCCCAGCCCTGAAGGGGTGCAACCGGGCGGGCCGCCCTATCCGTCCCGAGGCGTCACCTCACGACCACGCTGTCGATGTTCAGGATATCCGCGATCCTCCCGAGCGCGCGCGCCTGATGGCCAATCCCCAGCGCGAAGTGATGGGTCGGCCCTTCCGCAACCCAACGCAAGAGAAACTCCCGCACGTCCGGACCAAAAAATCCGCGCGTGTTGGTGTTCCCCGTCGCGGGAATCGGGCCGCGGACGCTCTCACCCTCCGCCAGCACGAACTTGAACCCGCCCCGCGCCGTCACGCCGATGCTCAACATTGTGATCGGACCTTCCTTGATCTTGAACTCCACGCTCGCTCCCGATCCGGGTTTGCCATGGTAGCGTTTAAGACTCCGCAACACCGGTTTGCCCTCCGCAATCGCGAGGTGATGCGGACCGTCGTGGCCGACCAGCACAAAGTTTTCGCGAAAGTCAATCGGATGAAACTCCGCGAAACTCCCTCCCATGCCCAGCCGGTCCATGATCAGCATCGCCAGGCACGTCTTCAGGTCCGATTCCCCGCACATCGGGAACCCCGCCGCGGTCAGGAGCGAGTTGCCCACGATCAGATTGGTGACGCACTGCCTCAACGCGCTCCCCGGCTCCCCCTCGTAATAGTAGGCAAGCCCGTCAAGACGATGCGCCGCGACAAACCTGTCCAGCGCCACCGCCACCCGCGCCGCCGCCTCCAGATCCTCCGAAGTCAACTTCGTCGTGATGGGATCCGACCCCGGATCCGGCGTATCGAACACCTCCAGTATCTCCTCCCGCTTGCCCCTGATTTCGTCCATGCCGACGGTCCGTTCGAATTGCAGCAGTTGCTCGGCTTCCGTCTGCACAATGTGACATCCGAACGCCGCCATCAGCGCCGTCTGATCGGTTTGCATGTCCAGCATGTGCTCGATGGGATGGCCGAAATGACCGATCCGCGCCCCCTTCAAATGATGCAGCACCCCGGCGATCCGGCACCACCCGGCGATCTCCCGATCCGCGTCCGCGTCGTCCTCGATCGTGCCCAGAATCACGGGCGGCGGCTTCCTGCCCATCCGGATCGCCACGCCGGTAAATTCGGGCACCGCGCAGAAATCGTCATTGCACAACTGGGTGTAGGTCGTCGCCGTCGCGTAGTCCATCGCCTTCCCCGGCTGCAACGCCACCAGCACCAGGGGGACGTCCAGCCCGCGAATGATCGGTGCGAAAGTCGCCGACGTGGCATAGGTGAGCATGTGGCAGAAAACCAGGTCGAGCCGCGCCGATTGCAGCCGTGGCAACAACGCGTGCGCCGATTCCGAATCGTCCACAATGCCAAATGAGGCCACCTCCGCGCCGTGAGCGCTCACTTTGGCCTCGAAGGCGGCGAGCTTCCTCCGCAGCTCGTCCAGCAGCCCGTCAAACTGCGGCCAGTACCGGTGAAACCCCACGCCGAATACTCCCACCCGCCCGCTCCGTTTCCGCTTGTCATTGCCATTCATAGCCATGTTCGGTTTCGAAATCTCGAGGTCAGGGGTTCCGGCGCGACAGGGACGCGAACAACGTCCCTCTCAGAACCGCTTCCGGCGGCCGCGCGAACCATCGGCTCGCGACCATCCCCACCACGAACACCGGCACCGTCGTGAACGCGCCCATCCACCACCGCGGAACATCCGTCAGTGTCCAGGCCAGCGCCAGGCTGAGCAAACCGGCGCCGAACCCCGTCATCACCCCGCCGCCATTCGCCCAGGGCACGAACAGGCCCAACAGATAAACCGCCAGCAGCATGCCCAGCGTCGTTCCGGCAATCGTGTTGATCATCCCGATGACCGTGCTCCCGAACACGGGAACCAGCAGCGCCGAGCCGATCGCCAACACCCCCAGCCCGAGCGTCAGCAGGCGGGATGTCCCCAGCGCCCGCTCCCGCCCCGACATCCAGTCATAAACGATCACCGAAGTCACTCCATTGATGCCGCTGTCCACCGTGCTCATGGCAGCCGCGAACAACCCCGCCAGAATCAATCCCACAAGACCGACGCCCGGAAACTCGGTGGCCACGAAATACGGGAGGATTTGATCCTCCGAACCGAGCGCTCCCCCGGCCGCGGGCAGTCGTCCGGCTCCGGCCTGCGCGTAAAAAACGAACAACGCGGTGCCGGCAAGCAGGAAGACCAGGCCAAACACCGCGTTGATCAACGCGCTCAACACCACCACACCCCGGCCGGCCGCCACGCTCCCCGTGCAGACGTAGCGTTGAATCATGTTTTGCGAAACCGCGTAGCCGGGAAGATACATGAACACCCCAAACGCAATCGCCGTGAACAGTGAATTGCGATCCGTGAAGTTCTCCGAAGCCAGCAGCCCGGGCCGCAGATGGATCATGCGCAGTTTGTCGTGCTCCGCCGCGACGCTCCAGAACCCGCTCCAGCCGCCCTCAATGCGCCCCACCGCCAGAAACAGCACCAGAACGATGCCCCCACCCAACACAACCGTCTGCAACACGTCGGTCCAGACCACCGCCCTCAACCCTCCCACAACCGTGTAGAAGGTCGCGGCGCCGCCCACTCCGATGAGCGCGAGATAATACTGCGCGGGGCTCAACTGCAGAACCGCCTGGAGCGTCAGTGTCACGGCGTGAAGCATCGCTCCCATCCAGCCGAGGGCGTAAAGGCAATACAGCAACGAACCCATTCTTCGCACGGCCTGCCCGAACCGCAGTCCCAGGTATTCATAGCCGCTGCTCACCTTGAGCTTCACGAAGATCGGAACAAACACCCACCAGAGAATCGGCGTGATCACCAGGGGAATGAACAGGATCGTCACGTAGAAGCTCAAATCCTCGTAGGCGCCGCGCTGGGGCAATCCAAGAAATGAAATCGAGCTGAAGCTGGTCGCGAACAGCGAGATCCCCACCACCACCCAGTTCATCCTCCGCCCGCCAATGAAATAATCCTCGTTGCTCCGCTGCCCGCTCGCGCTTCGAACCGCAAGGGCCACCACGACCACGAGGTAGCCAACGCACACCACCGCGTCGATGACGTTCAGATGGGTCATGGGATTTCCCGGTGCAACCCCATCCCGTAAAACGCGACCAACGGCGCAATCTCCGCCTTCCATTGATTCGGCGGTTTCTGCGTCCACTCGGTCATGACGATCAATTGACTCGTGTAATCCTCGCCCTCGATCCAATCCGCTTCACGGGCAACGCCACGGAAAGCAGGCAGGAAGAGACGAGAATCAATACGACGGACAAGGGCGTTCGGGATGACTTCATGTGGGTTCAGACACCTATCAGATTCCCCGCGCGAAACCAATGCAATTGGCCGGACACCGCGCCCTGGATCCACCCGAGGCACCCTCGGGAAAACCCCGCGCAATGTCGGCGACGTTTTGGAGTGCGGCGATGGAGCGAAGCGACTTCGCCGCTTTTCGAGCGGGTGGGGAGGGGGACGTTCGTGGCGGACAGCCCGCCTCAAGTCACGAAGAGCCAGCGGCGGAAAATTCTCGGACAGCGCGCCGATGCGTTGCTCGCCGAGGCCCGCCAGCTCGGGGCCGATTTCGATGAAGTCCTCGATCTGCTGCGTGCCCGGCACGAACGCATGAACCCCGTCACCCCATGAACCTGCCTTCCCCATCCTCCGCCGATGCGGTCATCAGTGTCATCGGGTTGTCGCGCCGGTTCGGTTCCCGGCAGGCGCTCGATGAGGTCACGCTTCACGTACCGCGCGGTTGCGTGTTCGGGCTGGTCGGCGAAAACGGCGCGGGCAAGACCACTCTGATCAAGCATCTGCTCGGTCTCCTC
>DATKEE010000454.1:0-3268 GCA_035544555.1 Candidatus Methylomirabilota bacterium | reverse complement strand
ATGCCGGACGTGGATTCGCCCGTGGGCGGGCGCATTGGTTATCACATCCGGACCGGGAAGCATGACGTGACGACCTACGATTGGAAGCAGTATCTGGACTTCGCGGACCGGCATTTTGGGATGAAATGAGGAAGTGGATCTGGGAGCAATTTGAGATTTGAGATTTGAGATTTCAAATAGCCGATGGCGATCAAAGATGGCCAGGGGCCACTTGCTTTTCTTCCGGCTCGGTTCTGCCGAGGAGCCGTAGTGTCAGCCGTTTGACATCCTCGGCAATCAGGTATTGGGCGGGGATGAGGATGAGGGAGGTGAAGGTGCAGTAGAGCACGCCGAAGCCGAGGGAGACGGCCATGGGAATGAGGAATTGCGCCTGGACGCTTCGTTCGAGGAGGAGCGGGGTGAGTCCGGCGAACGTGGTCAGCGAGGTGAGCAGAATGGGGCGGAATCGGGCCATGCCGGCCTGGCGAACGGCCTGGTGGAGCGCCATGCCTTCGCGCCGGGCGCGATTGATGAAATCGACCAGCACGAGCGTGTCGTTTACGGCGACGCCGGCGAGGGCGACCAGGCCGAACATGGAGAGGACGGTCAGTTCGAGACCCATCACCAGGTGGCCGATGACGGCGCCGACAAAACCGAACGGAATGGAGGACATCACGATCAGCGGGTGCAGGTAGGACTTCAGGGGGATGGCAATCAGCGCGAAGATGAAAAACAGGGCGAGCATGAAACCGCGTTGCAGACTTCCGATGGTTTCTGTTTGTTCCCGCTGTTCGCCCTCGAAATCATAACGCAATCCCGGGTACTTTGCCTTGAGTTCGGGCAGGGCGCTTTCCCGCAGCCCCGCAAGAATCTCATTCGAATTGCCTTCGCTGAGGTCCACGTCGGCGGTCACATTGATCGCGCGCTGTCGATCCACGCGCTGGATGCTGGAATAACCGTGTCCCAAGGTGGCGATGGCGACTTCCGAGAACGGCACGCCGGTGCCGTCCGGGAGTCGGATGCGGAGGTTTTCGAGGTCGCCGAGCGACTGCCGTCCATCCTCCGGATAGCGCACCATGACCTTGACGTCATCGCGTCCACGCTGGATGCGCTGGGCCTCCTCACCATGGAACGCCTGCCGGACCTGCCGGCCGAGGTCCTCGAGGGTGAGCCCCAGGGCTTCGGCGGAGGGTTGGATGGAGAGTTTGACCTCCCGTTTGCCGGCGCGATGGGAGTCGGCGATGTCGATGACTCCGGGATATCGGGCCAGCAGGGTCTTGAGTTCCCCGGCCGCCTGGCGGAGATGTTCCACGTTGGGACCGCTGAGTTGGATGTCAATGGCGTTGCCGGAGGAGAAGATGGAGGAGGTGAAGACAAGTTCCACAGCATCGGGAATCTGGCCGGTGAGTTCGCGCCAGCGGTTGACAATTTCGCGGGAGGAGATGTCGCGTTCCTCGGAGGGGGCGAGTTGGATGTGCACTTCGCCGACATTCGGGCGGGCGAAGTTTTCACCGGTGCTGCCGGCATTGCGACTGACAGCCGTGCGGTAGGGTTGATCGCCGACTGACGCGAGAGTGTGACGGAACAGGCTGCCGCCTTCGCCATCGGGGCTGGCATTGGCGTCGAATTCCCGCCGCAACGCATGAGCGGTCCGCTCGAGTTGTTCGACGGCGCGGCGTGTGATTTCGGGAGGGGTGCCTTCCGGGAGGGTGATGTAGGCCGCGATGTCGTCGCCTTCGACAGGGGGGAAGAACTGGAATTTCAGCCAGCCGCCGCCGACGAGGCCGAGGCAGAGGATGAGCATGGCGGCGCCGACGGAGAGCGTGAGATAGCGCCATTCGAGGCAGCGTTCCAGAAAGGGCCGGTAGGCGCGTTCGACGAAGCGTTCGAGGCCGTGACTGAAGGCGCGCTGGAATCGCTTGAGCGGATGAAAGACGCCGGGTTTGCCCGTGTTGTTGGTTTGTTGGCGGACGCGGCTGAGGTGGTGGGGGAGGACCCACATGGATTCGATGAGGGAGAAAATGAGCGTGGGAATGACGATGAGCGGGATGCCGCGCATCACCTTGCCGGTGTTGCCCTCGACCATTGTCATCGGGGCGAACGCGGCCACGGTGGTCAGGACAGAAAAGATCACCGGGACCGCCACCCGGCGGCAGCCGTCGATGGCGGCCTGCAACGGGGGTTTGCCGGTTTGAAGTTCGGTGTGGATGTTTTCGCCCACCACGATGGCGTCATCGACAACGATGCCGAGCACCAGGAGGAAGGCGAAGAGGGTGAGCATGTTGATCGAGATGTCGAGCGTGGGCATCAGCCAGAGGGTGCCGAGGAAGGAGACGGGGATGCCGATGGCGACCCAGAAGGCGAGACGGAAACGCAGGAAGAGGGCAAGAACCAGGAAGACGAGTACGAAACCGATGGCGGCATTGCGGAGGAGCAGATTGAGACGGCTGCGGAGGTATTCGGAATAGTCCTGGTAGGCCGTCAGGGTGATGCCGTCCGGCATTCGCGCCTGGGCGGTCTCGGCGTAGTTTCTGACGGTGTCGGCGAGCGTCAGGGCATTTTGGTTGCCGACGCGGAACACCTGCACCGCCACGGCGGGAGCGCCGTTGAATCGGGCTTCCTGATCGGTTTCGGCAAACCCATCCACGACGCGGGCCACGTCACCCAACATCAGGCGTGAACCATCCGCTTGCGCGCGGAGGGGAATCGCCTCGAAGGCCGGCGCGCGATAGGCCTGTCCTTTGACTCGGAGGAGGAATTCGCCGCCGTCGGTCTTGAGGGAGCCCCCGGGCAGGTCGAGTGAGGCACGTCGGACGGCGCGCGCCACCTCGTCAAAGGTCAGCTCAAATCGGCGAAGGGATTCTTCTGAGACTTCGATGGAAACCTCATAGGGCCGGGCGACGACCAGTTCGGCCTGGGTGACGCCGGGGAGGCTGGTGATTTCATCGCGCACCTGTTCGCCGAGACGCTTGAGAGTGGCTTCGGGCGCGTGGCCGGAGACGGCGACACTAATGACCTGGCTGCGGAGAATGATCTCCTGGATGACCGGTTTTTCCGCCTCTTCCGGAAATGTTTCGATGGCATCGACGCGCGCCTTGACATCGTCGAGGGCGGATCGCGGATCGGTGCCGGGGAGAAGTTCCACGATTACGGTGCCGGAACCTTCCCGGGCCGTGGAGCGGATGCGTTTGATGCCATCTAGCCCCTGGATGGCCTCCTCGATCCGCACACAGACGCCCTCCTCGACCTCCTCCGGCGCGGCGCCGGGATGGAGCACCGAGACGCTGAT
>DATKEE010000453.1:0-9517 GCA_035544555.1 Candidatus Methylomirabilota bacterium | reverse complement strand
ACGTGGACGCGCGGGGAACCCCCCGATGCCGGATCATCGATGCCGGCCACGCCCGCAGGCTTGACCTCGCCGTGGAACTGCCCGAGTCACCTCTGCAAGCCGTGATGTCCTCCGAGGTGTGGGAGGAGGTCCATCACCGTCTGGCCGAACTCATCCGGGAACACCGCACCACACTGGTCTTCGTCAACACCCGCCGTCTCGCCGAACGCGTCACCCGCCATCTTGGCGAACTGCTCGGCAAGGACCAGGTCACCTCCCATCACGGCAGCCTCTCGAAGGAACTACGGCTCGACGCCGAGGACAGGCTCAAGCGCGGCGAATTGAAGGCGCTCGTCGCCACCGCATCCCTCGAACTGGGTATCGACATCGGCTCGGTCGATCTGGTCTGCCAGATTGGCTCGACCCGTTCCATCTCGACGTTGCTCCAGCGCGTGGGCCGGGCCGGACATCAACGCGGCGGACTTCCCAAAGGCCGGATTTTTCCCCTGAGCCGCGATGAACTCGTCGAATGCGCCGCCGCCCTCCGCTGCATCCGTCACGGCGAACTCGACCGCCTCATCCTGCCGGAAAAACCCATGGACGTCCTCGCGCAACAGATCGTCGCCTCGACCGCCTGCGAGGACTGCGGGGTGGAGGAATTGTTCGAGCGACTGCGCCGCGCCTGGCCGTATCGCGAACTGACGCGTGACGAGTTCGACCGGGTGGTGAAGATGCTGGCCGAGGGCTTCAGCACCAAACGCGGCCGCCGCGCCGCACTCATCCATCACGACGCCGTCAATGGCCGCCTCCGCGCCCGGCGCGGCGTCCGTCTCCTCGCCCTGACCTCCGGCGGCGCCATCCCCGACAACGCCGACTACCGCGTCGTCCTCGAACCCGCCGAGACGTTCATCGGCACCGTCAACGAGGACTTCGCCATCGAGAGCATGGCTGGCGACATCTTCCAACTCGGCAACGCCTCCTGGCGCATTCTGCGGGTGACCGGCGGAATGGTTCGCGTGGCGGACGCCCAGGGCCAGCCGCCCACCATTCCCTTCTGGCTGGGGGAAGCGCCGTCCCGCACCCACGAACTCTCCCATGCCGTCTCCAGCCTGCGCGCCGCGCTCGACGAACGATTGAACGACCTCGATGCCGCGCTGGATTGGCTCATCGAGGAAACCGGTCTCGCGCGCCGCGCCGCCCTGCAAATCGTCGAATACTACGCCTCCGGACGCAAGGTGCTCGGGGGTCTTCCCACACAGCAACGGCTGGTCATCGAGCGCTTCTCCGATGAATCGGGCGGCATGCAACTGGTCATCCATTCCCCCTTCGGCAGCCGCCTCAACCGCGCCTGGGGACTCGCCTTGCGCAAACGCTTTTGCCGCAAGTTCAACTTCGAACTCCAGGCCGCCGCCGGAGACGACGCCATCGTCATTTCCCTCGGCACCCAGCATTCCTTCCCATTGGACGAGGTCTTCCGTTACCTCAACTCGGCCAGCGTGCGCAACGTTCTCGAACAGGCGCTGCTCGACGCGCCCATGTTCACCATCCGCTGGCGATGGAACGCCGCGTGCGCCCTCGCCGTTCCCCGCCAGCGCGGCGGCACCCGCGTCCCTGCCCCCTTGCAACGCTTCGAGGCCGAACATCTCCTCGCCGCCGTGTTTCCCGACCAGCTCGCCTGCCTCGAACACATCGTCGGCGATCGCGAAATTCCCGATCACCCGCTCGTTCAACAGGCCATCACCGACTGCCTCAACGAGGTCATGGACATCGAGGGCCTCACGGCGCTGCTCGCGGACATCGAGAACGGCCGGATCGAGTGCGTGGCCCGCGATCTTCCCGAGCCATCCCCCCTGGCTCACGAGATCATCAACGCGCGGCCCTACACCTTTCTCGACAACGCCCCACTCGAGGAACGTCGCACCCAGGCGGTTTACACGCGCCGCGCGCTTGAAGCCGCCCCCGACAACGAACTGGGCATGCTCGACTCCGCGGCCATCGCTCAAGTCCAGGCCGAAGCCTGGCCCGCCGCCACCAACGCCGATGAACTGCACGACGCGCTCCTGCAACTCGGCCTGATGTCCGCCGGGGAAACCACGCGCACCGTCATCCGCAATTCCGCCGCCGCCATCCCGGGCGTCGATGCGTGCGGGTTGCTCGACACACTGGCCGCCTCCGGCCGCGCCGTCGAATGGCCGGAGCGCAATGTATGGCTCGCCGTTGAACGCATTCCGTTGCTCCGCGCCATTTACACCGATCTGACTTTTCACCCCGCGTTGACGCCGCCACCCGGCATGGAGCGCGACTGGGACCGCACAGACGCAATTCGCGAACTCATCCGCGGCCGGCTCGAAGTCTCCGGCCCCATCACGGTCTCCACTCTGGCAAACCTCCTTGGATTGGGACCGGGCGACATCGACGTCGCGATGATCGGGCTCGAGACCGAGGGATTCGCGATGCGCGGACGCTTTCATCCCGGCGCCGCGGAAACCGAATGGTGCGACCGCCGATTGCTGGCGCGCATCCACAGGCTGACCCTGAACCGATTGCGCGCGGAGATTCAGCCGGTCAGCGTCAGCGATTTCCATCGCTTCCTCTTTGCCTGGCAACGCGTCGATCCCTCGCATCGCGCCAGTGGGCCGGAGGGACTTGAGTCGGTGCTGGAACAACTCGACGGCTTCGA
Source organism: Candidatus Methylomirabilota bacterium (assembly GCA_035544555.1). Classification (GTDB taxonomy): domain Bacteria; phylum Verrucomicrobiota; class Verrucomicrobiia; order Limisphaerales; family DATKEE01; genus DATKEE01. Next base: position 6,858 of record DATKEE010000453.1, on the reverse strand, counting down.
ACTCCCGCTCGCGGGCTGGGAACCCGGCGTGCTGGCCTCCCGCATGACCGACTACGATCCGCAATGGCTGGATCGGGGCTGCCTTTCCGGCCGCGTAGGCTGGGGCCGGCTGACACCTCCACAAAACCGGAATGGGCGTCCGTTCTCGCCCCTGCGATCCAGCCCCATCGCCCTCTACCAGCGCGACCACATCGCCGACTGGCTGGAACTGGCCCGATCCAACGGACTGCCCGAGCTTTCACCCGACACCCAACGCGTCTGGGAAACACTCCGGCAAGACGGAGCGCTGTTCTTCACCGAGTTGGTCCGGCGGACGGCCCTTCTGCCTTCGCACGTGGAACAGGCGCTCAGCGAACTGGCCGCGCTTGGCTGCGTCACCTCCGACAGCTTCGATGGCGTGCGCGCGCTGCTGCTTCCCTCCGATCAGCGCCCGACGCTCGGCCGCCTCGAGGGCAAACGCCGGCACAATCGCCACCTGGCCAGCGTGGAGTTCGCCGGCCGCTGGTCCATGCTGCGAATGGTCGATCCTTCCAAGAATCCTGGAAACGGCTCGCATGCGGTTGCGGAGGTTCATGAGGACAAGGAACCCGCCATCGAGATTTGCGCGCGCGTGTTGTTGCGGCGTTACGGCGTCCTGTTCCGTCGATTGCTGGAACGCGAGTCCCTCCGCGCGTCGTGGTTCGAGTTGGGTCGTGTGCTCCGACGCTGGGAGGCGCGCGGTGAAATTCGCGGCGGCCATTTTGTGTCGGGCGTGAGCGGAGAACAATTTGCGCTGCCGGAGGCCATCGCGCTCATGCGCTCGATTCGCAAGCAGCCCCCTGCCGGCGAATTGATCACGCTGAGTGGCGCGGATCCCCTGAATCTGATCGGCATCCTCACGCCGGGCGGACGACTGCCGGCCCTCGCCGCCAATCGCATTCTCTTTCGCGACGGCAATCCCGTGGCTGTTCTGGAATCAGGTCAGATTCGAAACCTCGATGCCCCCGGTCAACCGTTGCCGCCGGACCTCGAACGCGCCCTCACCATCGGTACCCTCCCCGCCGCCCTCCGCCCCTATTACGGCTGACCAGTCATCCGCCATCTGAAATCTGAAATCTGAAATCTCCCACGCCCTATCCGTCATCCTTCTTCCTTCACCCGATACCCCACCCCGTGCACCGTCTGAATCCACTTCGGCTCATCCGGATGCTCCTCGAGCTTCTGCCTCAATCCCACAATGTGCTTGTCCACCGTGCGCGTCGTGGGGAACGCGGTATAGCCCCACACCACGTCCAGAAAGCGCTCGCGACTCACCGGCTCGCCCGGCCTCTCGAGCAACAGCCGAAGCATCGCAAACTCGCGTTTCGTCAATTCCACCGGCACCCCATTCCGCCACGCCCGTTGCCGCGCAAAATCAATCTTCACCGTTCCCAACCGAACCGTATCAAGCGCCAGCCCCGCCCTTCGCGTCCGCCTCAACAACGCCCCGATCCGCGCCAGCAATTCGTCGCGACTGAACGGTTTCACCAGGAAATCATCCGCCCCACCGTCCAATCCGCGCACGCGATCCTCCACCCGCCCCTTCGCCGTCAGTATCAGGATCGGCACCGTTTGCGACAACCGCCGCAACTCCGCGCACACCGCAAACCCATCCAGCCTCGGCATCATCACATCGAGCACAATCAGGTCGGGCTTCTCCCCGATCGCCCGTTCCAATCCACTGGCCCCATCCGACGCCACAAGCACCCGATACCCCCGGCGCTCGAGACAATCCCGCAACACCGTCCGCATCGGCAGTTCATCCTCGATCACCAGGATGCGCTCGCCGGGAACTGTCCCGTTGCCTGAGCTGTTCCGCGTGTTCGTCTCCGTGGTCATCCTTTTTCACTTATGGCCGCCTCGGAGTCCGACTCACCCCGGGCCTTCTCTTCGCGTTCCCCGCCTTCCGCGCCTGAGACATCAGGCTCCATCAGCACCGGCAACCTCACGATGAATCGACTGCCCGCTCCCGGGCTGCTCTCCACCTCAATGTTTCCGCCATGCGCCTGCACCACATGCCGCGCAATCGCCAGGCCCAGACCCACCCCCCGCGTTTCGCGCCGCAATTCGGATCCGCGCCGGTAAAACCGCTCGAAAATGCGTTCCTGATCCTCCGGCGGAATCCCTTCCCCCGCATCCGCCACACAGATCCACAGGCCGGTCCCGGCTTCCACCGATTCTTTCCCTTTCCCGACTGCACCGCTCAGGTTCGTTCCGAAACCCGGCCACCGTCCCCGGCCCAACGTGACCGTCACCTCTTCGCCCGCCGGCGAATGTTTGATCGCGTTGTCCATGAGATTCACCAGCACCTGCCTCATCGACGCCTCATCCACCTCCACCACCATCTCCACTTCAGGAGCCGCCCTCGTCACCAGCCTTACGCCGCGCTCCGACGCATACGGCTCCATCAAACTCGCCGTCTCGCGGACCAGCGCCCCGATGTCCGCGGGCTCAAACTCGAATTGCTTCCGTCCCTGCTCGATCCGCGAATAGTCCAGCACGTTGTCGATCAGGTGCGACAACCGCCGGCACTCCTGCACAATGAAGCGATGATACTGCCCCACCTTCTCCGCCTTCCCGTTCCCCGACGCCGGCGCAATCTCCTCCAACTCCTCCGCCATCAATCGCACCGACGCAATCGGCGCCCGCAGTTCGTGCGACACACTCGACACGAAATTGCTCTTCATCTCGCTCAAGGCGCGCTGCCTCCGGAACGCCCGATACGCCGTCCCGAATCCGATCAATACCGCGCCAACCGACAACCCGATCAACGAACCAAACCACAGCGTCCGCACCCGCTGACGGGCAAACAGCAGGTCCGGTTGCGCCAGCACGACGCTCAAGTCAATCAAACTGCCGCCGCCAGGGGCCTCGCCTCCCCCCGCTGTGGCCAGCACCTTGAGTCCCTCCCCGGCATTCAACACCTCCCTACCGGCGACGGACACCGACACGCCGAAGTATTCGGGCATCACCTGCTCTGCCACCTCGCCTGCCATCCGGTCGCGCACCGTTGTCATGGGCTCACCGACAATCCAGACGCCTCCCGCGTTTTCGACTGAGCTCAGGAACAAGTCTCCGGCATCAGGGCGCTCCAACCAGCGCGGCAACACCTCCCTCGGATCCGTCTCACCCGCTTCGTCCAACACCTTGCGCAGACGCCTGATCAACTCCCACGCCTTCCCGTGCGCTTGATGGACCGCCCGCCATTGTTCGACCGTGTTGATCGCAGCAGAAACCTCTTCGTCCGTTTCCGCCCCATCGATCCTGGAATCCCAAGGTGTCAGTTGCCTCGCGATATCCCCGGCACGATCGAGCACATTCACAGTCAATGGAGTCGGACGGCTCACCACTTCGCCGCACAACTCGTGCAGGAGATCTTCCTTGATCCCCGGGGCAGCACCACCTTCCACCGCCAGCTCCAGCAATCCCAGCAATGCGTGAGTCCGCAAGGAAACACCCGTCTCCGCCTTCACCCCGGGTCCCGCGCCGAGGGTCTGCACCAACGCCTCCAACACCTGCCACGCCTCGGTCACCCTTCCCATCTTCGCCAGCGAATTGCCCAGGCGGTAACGCGTGACGGCCTCAAACCGTCCTTCCACGCCACTTTCGAGAAATTCCAACAGCGCCTCAATCGCGGAGCTTTCCGCGCCCTCCCTGTGGTACGTTTCCTCGACCCAGGCCCAAAGCTCCTGCTGATGCGGACTCAAAACCCCTCCATCCAACGGAGCCGGCAATGGCAGCGAGACCGCGGCCGGTGGCCAGGTTTCGGTTCCAGTCAACAGAAACGAGAACCCTCCGCCTGATCGCTTCTCAAACTGAAACACCGGATCCAATTCCGGCCGGGGAAACGACACACCCCTCGAGGACCACACCCCTGTCGGCCAGGGCGACTTTACCGGATCGATTCTCCGCGCGAGGGCGATGGCAATCTGCTCCGCCTGCCGGGCCGCCTCATGTTCAGCGAGAACCCGGTCCTGTCGCAGTGAATAAAACCCCGCGCCAGCCAGCAGGATCGCCGGCAGGACAATCAATAGCCCCTGCCAGAAAAAGCCCGGTGGTTGCTTTGGAACATCCGGTGCCATGAGGAATAAGTTACGACCAGCATAGGTTCTCCGTCCGCGCTTGTCTCTCCGCATTTATGTGCGGCTTTGCATCATCCAACATCCACACCCCGACTAGAGAAGACCTAAATGATTTAAGGATAGGCTCCGCACTTAGGAGCACGCACCTTCATCCCGTTAAAACGTGCCCTTCCTCAGTGATTTCACCGCTTGATTTGCCGATCGTATCGTATCTATTCAGGTGGGTAACTGAATGAAGGGTGTGACAGTACATTGGGCCTGCCCTCACCCCGGCCCTCTCCCTCGAGGGAGAGGGAGGATCGCCGGCCGTCCTATGGCGGTTGGGACCGTGTTGGAATGCAAACACGTCGCGTGGCAATGCACTAACAGGCGTCGATTGCCGGGAGAACATGCAAGCTCTCAAACCACGCGGATCAACCCTCCCTCGCCCCGGGGGAGAGGGCCGGGGTGAGGGCGAGTTCGACCGCGCAGTCAACTGTTCGTCGGTGCGGCACCACTGTCCTGGCAATCGTTGCATTTAAAGTCCTGTGTTCGATGCTGACTTGAACAGTTACTGCTGCAGATCATTGGCTTGCTGCCTCAATTCCATGCGTTTCGCTTCCAACTCTGCAATTTCCCGTTGAGTGCCTCGGATCTCAGCTTCCAACTCGGGCAGGTAGATCTTTTCTACCCACCGTTGTATTACATCATGTGCCTCTTTCTGTTTTCCCCCGGGAGTCAGAAAGGCGGTTTCGAATTCGCTCTTCAGCTTGTGATACCGGGGATCATCGATATACTTCACCGGAATCAGTGCCGGATCCGCGGCTTCGATCCCCTTCAGCTTCGCCTGCAGGTCTAACAATTCCTGCTTCTTTTCATTTTCTCGGTTCTTAAGCATCAACTGCTCTCGTCCAAGCTCCGCTGATAGAGCAGCGCGATTGGCATTCTGGAGACTGGCCTGTGTCCGAGCCAGTTCTTCGATTCCGGGATTCTCTGCTTCCAATTCTCTCATTCGAGCTTCGAGTTCCGCTCGTTCATTCCGGGCCTGCACCAAATTCGGGTGCTCGTCCGTGTACCTTATTCTTAGATCGTTCTCCTTCTGGACGAGGTTATGGACTCGCGTTACGAGGATTCTGTAATCATTAACGGATCCGGCCGGAATCCTCGCTTGCACTGCCACTTCTCCCTCTTCCTCACCATGCTGTGGACTCGCGCTATCAATCTGCCCCTCCAGAATCGCGATCTGCCGTTTCAGCCCCAGTGCCTCGCGCTTCAGCGCGCTCACCTCGGAAAATGACGCCACGCCACCCTCCAGTTGCCGCTCGGCGGCTCGAATCTCCTGCTCCATCAGCTCCAGTTCCTCCTGTAACAACTCAAGCTGCCTCTTCAGCGACTCCGGCGTCGTGGGTATCGCGGATGTCGGCGGCAAGGCAGGGTAAGCACCGCTTTGAACGCCCCGGACCGGCTCTGAGATCCGCTCCAGACTCAAGCGCGCCAGTTCCGCCTGATCCGGAAATTCACGCAGGATTCGCGCATACTGGAGCCGCGCGTCCGCTGCCATTCCCAGCCTGCGATACGCCTCCCCGAGCCGGAACACCGCCTGAGCCGCGTCGCCCCGGCGCGCGTCAAAATCCTCAATCACGCCGCGATACGCCTGGATCGCCTGGTTCAAATCGCCCCCTGCCTCCCCGTCAAGTATTCCTGCGGCCAGTCCGGGTGCCGCAGTGCCGGCCCGCCGCCCATCCTCCGGAAGCCGAAGATCAGTGGGAGGCTGGGCGCCCTGGCCACCGGCTCCACCTGGCGGTGTCAGTCCATACCGTTCCGCCAGGAGCGGATCCATCGCATACGGATTGGTCGCTGTTTCACCCCGCCCTGAAGCCGCGGCTCCACCTCCTGGCGGCAACCCAATCCGTTCCATCAGGAGCGGATCCAGTTGATAACCCGTTTCTTTCGCCGGCTCCGATTGTCCTGGGCTCGCTTCAGCCGCTCCAATTCCATACCGATCCCACAACACTTGGTTTCGATCCTTCGGATCCTCGTTGGCCTCCCGCGACGTCCCGGCTTCGTCTGCCACCGGCCCGGTTTTCCCGGCATCCGTTTCGGATTTCTCGGTCCGTGTCTCCTGTCCAATCACAGACATCATCGCGAAACCGGACACCGTCACGAAACAAACCACCGCGCGTTTCAGATTCATGGAGATCCTCCGTTTGGGTTGAGAATTCGTTGGATTCATGGCGCCACTATTCCACAAAACCCGGAACCGTGTTGTTCCCGTTTTGTAACTTCCCGCACCCTGTCAGCCCGAGGGACTTCAACCCGATGGTCGAACCGGATTCAAGGGGCGCCATGACACGTAACCTTTCCTGAGTTCAAATGACTTTCACACACGCCCTGAACACCGCGCCAACGGCGCACCAACCCATCAGCCCGGGGCAACGCCCCGGGAACCAGGCCGAATACAAATTCATTCGCCCTGAAAGGGCGACACAACGCACAGCCGGATTCCCGCTTGCCATTGATACCTGTTGCCATAGCATCGGCGGGACAAGAGGTATCCCATGAGGATTGTTCCGTCCGGGAAAGACACCACCAACGACACTCTCGAAAAGCGGCTCTGGGATCTTGCCGCGCCAACGGCGCATCTACGCACCAGCCCAGGGCAACGCCCTGGGAACTCGTCCACCAAACCATTAATCAGCCCTGAAAGGGCGACCCCCCGCCATGCCGCAATCCCGTTCCAAAGTTCTCGTTCACCTGATCTTCAGCTCGAAACACCGTG
>DATKEE010000452.1:0-3119 GCA_035544555.1 Candidatus Methylomirabilota bacterium | reverse complement strand
ACTGGATCTCTCGCGGCAATCCCTGAGCGACTGCTTCCCTCAGCCCCCCAATTCCCCGCTCGCAAACCTCCTCCTCCCGTCCTATAACCGCCCCATTCCACTGGCAACCATCGCAATCCTCGGCACTCTCGACAGCAAAGGCGCGGAATTCGCCTTCCTCGCCGATCAAATCCATCAACACCGCCATCAAACGCTCCTCATCGACGTCGGCTCTCTCGGTGAACCGCAAATCCGTCCGGACATCCCGCGGCAGGAAGTGGCGCGGATTGCCGGAATGGATCTCGCCGCCATCATGGCCACCAGGGATCGTGGACGTTGCGTCGAGGCCATGGCCCGGGCCACCCCACAGGTGCTCGCCCATCTTCTCGAAGCCGGTCGCATCGACGCTGTCATCTCCCTCGGCGGTGGCGGCGGAACGGCCATCGCCACCGCGGGAATGCGCGCCCTCCCCATCGGCTTCCCCAAACTCATGGTCTCCACCCTCGCCAGCGGCAACACGGCGCAATACGTCGGCGTCAAGGACATCGTCATGTTCCCCAGCATCGTGGATGTCTCGGGCCTCAACCGCATTTCCCGGCAGATCCTGACCCGCGCGGCAGGGGCCATCTGCGGCATGGTCGAGGCGCGGGTTCCCGAGGACGCCCAGGCGCGCCCCCTCGTCGTCGCCAGCATGTTCGGCAACACCACCGCGTGCGTCCAGCACGCCCAGAAGATCCTCGAAAAAGCCGGCTACGAGGTGCTGGTCTTCCACTCGACCGGCATCGGCGGCCTGACCATGGAGTCCCTCATCGAGTCCGGCATGGTCAGCGGCGTCCTGGACATCACCACCACCGAATGGGCGGATGAACTCGTCGGCGGAGTGCTTGGCGCCGGGCCCGGCCGCCTGGAAGCCGCGGCACGGCACGGCGTGCCGGCCATCATCACCCCGGGCTGCCTCGACATGGTTAACTTCCACGCGCCGGAAACGGTGCCGGAACAATTCAAAGGGCGGACCTTCTACGAACACAATCCCCAGGTCACCCTGATGCGAACCACCCCGGAGGAATGCGCGCAACTCGGCCGCGTTCTCGCCGAAAAGATCAACCTCTCCACCGGCCCCGTCACGGTCCTGTTCCCCCTCAAGGCCATCAGCGTCATCAGCGCCCCCGGCCAGAAGTTTCACGACCCCGCCGCCGACCAGGCCCTGCTCGACGCCCTCCGCTCCAATCTGCGCAAGGACATCGAACTCGTGGAAATGGATTGCGAGATTAACGACCCCGCCTTCGCCGAAGCCTGCGCCAACTCCCTGCTGAAAAACATGAAGATCCACCCTCAGACCGTCGCGAAATAACCCCCACCATTCACATCCAACCGCGCCTCATTGGTCCAGACACGACTCCAGCACGTCCTCGTGACTGAAATCTTGGCTTAAAACCCATTCCTCCGTAGCAGCCGATGTGAGTCGGCTCACTTTTTTGCCGGTCGCTGAATCCTCGGAGCGAACTCACATCCCCTGATACGATTGATCAAACAGACGCCAATGGTGCGAGCCGGCACTCGGCCTGCGGCGCGATTCGAAGCCCGTCCCTTTGATCAAACGCTCATCTCCCGCCAAACGGCTTCAGCGACTCTTTGCGGACGGGGATGGTCTTGAACTTTCTCGTCAGGTTGGTGAGGGATTCCTCGACCCCCAGCCGCTCCAGACTCGAAGCCCCCACGAAACCCACGCAGTCCGTGCGTTCGTTGATGTAGGCCGCGTCCTCCGGCGTCGCGATCGGTCCGCCATGCGACAGGAAAATGATGTCCTTCCGAATCCCGCGCGCCCCATCGATGATCGACTGGGTGCGTTGGACCGCCTCGTCCATCGTGCAAACCGCCCCCTTCACACCGATGGATCCGCCCACTGTCGTTCCCACGTGCGCGATGATGGCGTCCGCCCCGGCCTCGGCCATCGCCTTCGCCTCCTCCGGCGTGGCCACGTACACCACCGTGAACAAATCCATCTTCCGCGCCAGCGCCACCATTTCGAATTCCTTCCTCACGCTCATGCCCGTCTCCTCCAGCACCTGCCGGAAATGCCCATCCACAATCGTGTGCGTCGGAAAGTTGTTCACCCCCGAAAACCCCATGTCCTTCACCTTGAGCAGCCAATGCCACATCCGCCGGCGTGGATCGGACGCATGCACCCCGCAGATGACCGGAATCTCCTCCACAATCGGCAGGACCTCGAATTCCCCGATCTCCATCGCCACCGCGTTCGCGTCACCGTAGGCCATCAGACCGCAGGTCGATCCATGGCCCGCCATCCGGAAGCGCCCGGAATTATAAATGATGATGAGGTCGGCGCCGCCGCGTTCAATGAACTTGGCGCTGATCCCGGTGCCGGCGCCCGCCGCGATGATCGGTTGTCCCTTCCCGAGGGTGGCACGGAGCCGTTCGATGACCTCCTTGCGCGAGTAGGGGTTTCCTTTTCCAGTCCAGGGATTCGGCATGGCGAATGTCAGGTTTCGTCGAGGTGATTCGTTCCAGGAAATGAACGCCGGCACCTTCCGCAAACCTGCCGTCGTGCCGTCGAACGCGGGCGACTTTGCGTGAGCCCAAATCGGAATGCAACCTTCGAGTACAGCCCCTCCAGGCACGCGTACGCCCAACTCCTGTGTTGCGCAGGCCGGTCCGTTTCCCTTAGCGTAACCCCGCTTTAACGCATGAAAGTCTATATCGACGGCAAGTTCCATGAAGAACAAAAGGCCAGAATCTCGGTGTTCGATCACGGTCTGCTCTATGGAGACGGGATCTTCGAGGGCATCCGCGCCTACCATGGCCGGGTCTTCAAACTCAAGGAACACGTCGATCGACTGTTCTGCTCCGCCAAGGCCATCCTCCTGACCATCCCGATGTCCCCGGAGGACATCGCCGGGGCCGTCATCGAATCCTGCCGCCAAAACCGGTTGCGCGAGGGCTATGTCCGGCTGCTGGTCACACGCGGCGTCGGCGGCCTGGGGCTCAACCCCAACCGCTGCAAGAATCCCTCCGTGATCATCATCGCGGACACCATCCAGCTTTACCCGCCCGAGTATTACCAGAAGGGACTCGAGATCATCACCGTGCCCACCGTGCGCAACCTCCACAGCGCCCTCAAC
>DATKEE010000451.1:0-4897 GCA_035544555.1 Candidatus Methylomirabilota bacterium | reverse complement strand
TCGGCACGGGAAAGGATGATGTCGGGTCCGTGGGGTCCGTTTTCCACGGCTTTGACGTAGCACCGGAGGCGATCGCCGATTTGGTATTCCTCGGTGGGGACGCGTTCACGATTGGGGAGGAGGGCTTCGTATTTGCCGAGGTCCACGCTGACGTCGGATCGTTCGAAGCGGCGGACGACGCCGCTGACGATGTCGCCGACGCGGTCCTTGAACTCATCGAAGATCAACTGTTTCTCCGCGCGGCGGATGTGCTGCATGAGGGACTGCTTCGCGTATTGGGAGGCGATGCGTCCGAAGTCGGTGGGGGTGACTTCGACCTCGATTTCGTCGCCGAGTTGGGCATCGGATTTGATGCGGCGGGCGTCGAACACGGAGATCTGGTCGTGTTTGGAGAGGACCTTGTCCGAGACGATGAGTTTGGCGTAGGCGCGGATGTCGCCGGATTTGGGATCGATGGCGCAGCGGAGTTCACGGGCCGGGCCGACCGCCTTTTTGGCCGCCGAGAGCAAAGCCTCTTCCACGGCACCGACCAGGATGTCCCGGCTGATGCCCTTTTCGCGTTCCCAGAATTCGAGTACGGCTAAAAAATCGGCGTTCATATGCACTTCTTCTCATCCCCATCCGGGGAACAAAAAAGTCGGCAGAAAAATCTCCGACTTCTCCGTGCTGGTCAGTCCAGCAATCTTGCATTCTGGCAAGGAACATAAGGAGCACGGAAAAGAGCGTCAAGTTTCAATTCCCCCGCCTGCCCTTCAAGAAGTTGCGAGGGCAGAAGGAGTTGAATCGATCCGTCTCAAGCCTTTGGCTCCCATCCCGGGGCGTATTCGCGCTTCCAAAGTGCCATCGCGGGCCCGTTTCCAACGATGCGTCCCTGGTCCGGATCGAGGGTCAAAGTGGTCCGGGTCCGATAGGCAATATTGCCCAGATGACAGAGCAGAGTGCTCTTCTGCGCGTCCTCGATGTCCGAGCGCGGACGGGCGCCGGAGCGGATGCAGTCGAGAAAATTGCCGAAGTGATCGACATCGTTCCAACGGCCCTTGATTTCGGCGACCTGCTCGTTGTTCAAGTCGTAGATGCGGCAGTCGTTTCCGGCGATGACGAGCGATCCCTTTTCGCCGTAGAAGTGGATGCCGAAACCTGTCCCCTCGAATCCGCGCGGGCTGCAACTGTGGCTTTCCCACGACATGCCCACACCGCCGAAATCATAGCTGGTGACGTAGATGTCCGGGGTTTCCTGGTCATCGCCGTAATGGTAACGCCCGCCGCCGCAGGAGACCTGGAGCGGGGTGTCCACGCCCAGGCCCCAGCGGGCGACGTCGAGGGCATGGATGCCGTTGTTGCCGAGTTCGCCGTTTCCCCAGTGCCAAAGCCAGTGCCAGTTGTAGTGGATGAGGTTGTCCTGATAGGGGCGGCGGGGTGCGGGGCCTTGCCAAAGGTCGTATTCGAGCCAGTCGGGAACCGGCGCCGGCTGGCCGCGGCCGATGGAAGGGCGGGAATTATTGTACCAGGTCCGCGCGAAGAAGAGCCGTCCGAGTTCCCCGGCGTGGAGGCGTTCGATGGCCTCGATGACCCAGGGCCAACTGCGGCGTTGATTGCCCATTTGGACGACGCGCCGGTGTTTGCGGGCGGCGGCGACCATTTGTTGGGCCTCCCAGGGGTTGTGGCTGCCGGGTTTCTCGACATAGACGTGTTTACCGGCGGAGCAGGCGAGGATGGTGGCCGGAGCATGCCAGTGGTTGGGGGCCGCGATGGACAGGACATCCACTTCGGGATCGTCGAGAATTCTTCGGAAATCGGTCACGCCTTTGGGTTCGCGCTGCTGTTTGCGGAGCACGGCGGCGACAGCCTTTTCGATTGCCCGTTGATCGACGTCGCATACGAAGGCGATTTCGGTGTCGGGCAGGGCGAGGAAGCTGTTGATGTGGGCCATGCCGCGGCCGTTGGTGCCCATGACGCCGATGCGGACGCGTTCGTTGGGGCTGTTGGCGGCGCGCAGCAGGCCGGGTTGGCCGAGGGCGGCGAGGGTGGTGGCGCCGAGGGCGGTTTGTTGGACGAAGCGTCGTCGGGAGAGGGATGGATTCATTGGGATTCGCGTTTGAATGTGGAACGCGGGCATCCTACGATTCCAGGCATGCAACGTCGAGTCCTCCTGCCGGCACTGATGCTGTGGCTGACCGGGTCGGGCGTGTTTGCCGCCGAGATGCGGGTGGGCATGATCGGTCTGGACACGTCGCACGTGATTGCGTTCACGCGATTGATGAACGATCCGGGGCACCGGGATCACGTGCCCGGTGTGCGGGTGGTGTCGGCATTCAAGGGTGGCAGTCCGGATGTTGAATCGAGCCGCACGCGTGTGGACGGGTTTACGCGGCAGCTTGAGGAGGAATTTGGAGTGAAGATCCTGCCGACGATCGAGGCGCTATGTCGCGAGGTGGATGTGGTGATGCTGATGAGCGTGGACGGGCGACCGCATCTGGAGCAGGCGCGACCGGTCATCCGCGCGGGCAAGCGGCTGTTCATAGACAAGCCGGTGGCGGGTTCGCTGCGGGACGCGATAGCGATCTACGACCTGGCGGAGGAACACGGGGTGCCGGTGTTCAGTTCGTCGGCGTATCGGTTTTACGACAGTCTGACGGCGTTGAAGGCGCGGGACGTCGGGGAGGTGAGGGGGGCGATTTCCTACGGTCCATGCAGTTACGAGCCGCATCACCCGGATTTGTTCTGGTATGGCGTGCATCCGACCGAGGCATTGTTCGCGGTGATGGGGACGGGATGTGAATCGGTGGTTCGGACGCACACGCGGGACACGGACGTGGTGACGGGGGTCTGGGGGGACGGCCGGGTGGGGACGTTGAGGGGAATCCGGAACGCGGCCAGTCCGCATCGGGTGATCGTGTTCGGAACGGAGGGGGTTGTGGCGCAGGAGGGGGGAGGGAGTTACGCGCCGCTGGTGCGCGAGATTGTGAAGTTTTTTCAGACGGGCGAGGCGCCGGTATCGCCGGAGGAGACGATTGAGATGTTCGCGTTCATGGAGGCGGCGGACGAGAGCAAGCGGCGTGGGGGCGAGCCGGTGAAGCTGGCGGAAGTGATTGAGCAGGCGAGGAGGGAATCCAAACCGTAAAGGTCAACGCCGATGGGTTGCATTTGTTCGGGGTGCACGCCCTCACCCTCCACCTTCGCCAAGGCTCCGGCGGACAGGCCGGTCCCTCCCGGCATGGTTCGTGGAAGGGCGCAGTCGCGCCGGGAGAGGGAGGGCAGAATTGGAGATTTGAAATCTCAAATCTCAAATCGCAAATGGAGAATCCCCTCACCCTCGATGTTCCATCCCGTGCCGGTTGAATTGGGTGTCGTCGATATGTGGGTTTGCGGGTGAAACGTCGCCGCGGTCAGTTGCCCAGCAATTCCGGCATTGCGAAGGCTTCGTTCATGTGGCGAGGGAGGACGCGGACATTGCCTTCCCGGTCCGAGAAATAAAGGTTGGACTCCGAGGGTTGACGACCGTGGCCGTCGGCCCAGAGCGCGTAGAACTCAGGATGGGCATTCACCGGACGCCGGACATAGGTGTGGTTTCGCTCGCTGCCTTGAGTCAACTGCCGAACTTTCTCCCAGTTGACGCCCTGATCATGGCTGACCCACATGGCGACTTCACCCCCCGGGTTGAAGGGTTGGGGGCCGGTTTCCGTTGGCGCGATGATTCGCCAGGTGTTGTCCTCCTCCAGATACAACGAGCCCATGTCATAATTGTTGTCGGAACGCATGGCAGGTTTGATGGACCAAGTTGCGCCCGTCCAATGCGCGAGGGTCCATGTGCGCGGATTGTTGTCCGGGCCCGCCTGATAGCCCTTGCTCGTGAGGAACACAATGACCGGATGGCCCTCCTTGTCGTAACGAATGTCCTTGAGATAGACGAGCAGGCCGTCCGCCTGTGAATCATAGACCAGCGCGGGGTTCTTCGGCTCGGTGAGCGGCACGGTGAGTTTTGTGCCGTCCGCGGATTGCCAGGTGCGGCCGAAGTCGGGGGTTTCCATGTAATACAGGTTGGCGCGCCAGTTGAGGCCTTGTGGGACGGGATGGTAATTGAAGGCGGTGCCGGCCTTGTTGGCGGTGGCGGCGCTGATCTGGTAATGGCCCTTGCCGATGGTTGCCAGGCGGGTCCATTCGGACCAGTTCACACCGTCCGGGCTTGTCATGAAGCAACTGGTCCGGTCAACGGGATAACTATATCGGGTGAAGAAGTTGATGAACCCCTGTCCCGGCTGATGCCATGCCTGCATGTAGGAAAAGTTCGTGATGGGCACTTCGCCCCCGTCCTCCCTGCGCGTCGCGTCGATTCGTTCGAATTCGTCGATGTCGTGGGGTTTTCGGCTTCGATGGATATAGGAGGGTCGGGAGGTGCCGTGCGAGGTGGAAAAGATCCAGATGTGACCCTTATCGTCGAGGGAGATGACGGGGTTGTCGTGGGCGTCGCTGGTCTTCTTGTCCAGCAGGAGGGTTGGTTTTGGCACCTGACCGGTCTGGTGATCGTAGTAGGAGACCATGTGGAGCAACTGCCGGTCGCTTTCCGTGGTGGTGCCGCCGTAGCAGAAGAAGGTTTTGTTGGCCTCGGGGGAGTAAACCGCGAAGGGTTTGTGTTTGGCGCAGTAGGTGCCCAACCCGCCGCTGTATTTGTAAACATACTCATCCTGGCTGGGCTGGTTCATGTACCAGATGCCACGGTAACCATCGGCCTTCGGGAGGGGCGCGGCGGGAAGTTGAACGGTGACCGCGGTTAATACGCCAGCAGCAATCCAGGAAATCCTTGAGCGTTGTGTGATCATGAGCGGTTCCAATTCTGCTCCCGGGACGGGCTGTGATTCTACAGCGCCTGTTCGGAGGGGAGCATCATGAGGCGGGGCAC
>DATKEE010000450.1:0-5182 GCA_035544555.1 Candidatus Methylomirabilota bacterium | reverse complement strand
GACGGTCGAAACTCGTATCAAACACTCCGGAACCTGGCAATGATTTTTTGTCGTCGCGGTCCCATTTTTTTCGCCTGGCAGGAAAACGTTTCCGTCAAACCGTGCTTGGGCCGCAGTTTTGGATGAAGACAGGCTCGGTCCTCCTGCGGGAAAGATCGTTCATCCACCCGGACTGGTGGGGCAGTTTACTCTTCAGCAATACCGGGCAATGCCTCCGTCGGTTTCGGGGCAGCCTCCTCTGCGTTCTCGGCAAAATAACTTTCGTCAACCTCAATGAGCGTCTGAAGTTCTTAATTGCGAATAGCGCCTCCTGATGAGGCTGCCGGGCAGCAGGCACGGATTCTTCCGCAGCGTAAGCAACTCCCTTGGGGGTGATCGTGTACATGTTCCCATCGCGCGTGAAACAAACAGGATCGCTTGTCCCCGGTCACGTTGCCGTAACCCATCCGACAAACTAATTCACAATCCACTTCTTGTTTCGGGCGCGATGATTTTGGAAAGGTCAGCCGGCGCGGAAACCCGCGTCGCGCGGAGCAACCTATCAACAACGAAAACAATCATGAGAACGATCCCACTCACGCTGACCCTCACCGGCCTGATGGCGGCGGCGACCGCCGCTTCTGCCAATCCGCCACACAGCATCACCCTCACGCCCATCGGCACCTACGCCTCGGGCGTGTTCGACCAGGGCGCCGCCGAGATCGTCGCGCACGACCCGAAAACTCAGCGACTCTTCGTGGTCAACGCGAACGATGCCACGGTGGATGTCCTGAACATCACCGACCCCACGGATCCCACGAAGATCGGCACCATCGACGTCACCGCTTTCGGCACGGTCGCCAACAGTGTCGCCATCCACGGCACCCTCGTGGCCGTGGCGGTTCAGAATGAAGAGAAGACCGAGCCGGGCCGGGTGGTGTTCTTCGACACGGATCTGAACTTCCTGGCCAGTGTCGAGGTCGGCGCCCAGCCGGACATGCTGGCCTTCACGCCGAACGGCCGGCACGTGGTGGTGGCCAACGAGGGCGAACCGAACGACGATTACACCATCGATCCGGAAGGTTCGGTGAGCATCATAGACCTGCGCCGCGCGCGCGGCGGGAGGGAGCTGCCACTCTCCGTGCGCACGGCCACTTGCACCCGGTTCAACGACGTCGTGCTGGATCCGTCCATCCGCATTTTTGGCCCCGGCGCGACGGTCGCGCAGGATTTGGAGCCGGAATATATCACGCTGTCGGACGACTCGAGAACGGCCTGGGTCACGTGCCAGGAGGCCAACGCCATCGCCATTATCGACATCCGCAGCGCTGAGGTCCTGGATCTCGTTGGCCTCGGGTTCAAGGATCATTCCCTGCCCGGCAATGGACTCGATGCCAGCGACCGGGACGGCGCGATCAACATTGCCAACTGGCCAGTCCTGGGCATGTATCTTCCGGACGCCATCGCCTCCTACCGGGTTGGTGCGCACACGTTCCTCGTGACTGCCAACGAGGGGGACACCCGCGACTACGACGGTTTCAGCGAGGAGGCGCGCATGGGCAGCCTACCGCTCGATCCGGTGATCTTCCCGGACGCCGCGGTGTTGCAGGAGGACGCCAACCTCGGACGTCTGCTTACCTCGACCGTCATGGGCCTCAACCCGGTCACCGGTTATTACGAGGAACTCTACTCGGTGGGCGCGCGCTCCTTCTCGATCTGGACCGCGACCGGCCGACAAGTGTACGACAGCGGCGATGAGTTCGAAATGATCACTGCGGCCATGTTTCCTGATGGCTTCAACGCCTCGAACACAAACAATAACTTCGACAACCGCAGCGATGACAAGGGACCCGAACCCGAGGGCGTGGTGATTGGAAGATTATACGGCCGCACCTACGCGTTCATCGGACTGGAGCGCGTCGGAGGGGTGATGGTTTATGACATCACCAATCCGTTCGCAGCGTTCTTCGTGGATTACGTGAACCTCCGCGACTTCGCCACGGACGTGGAATCACCGGAGGCGGGCGATCTCGGCCCCGAGGGACTGGTCTTTATCGAGGCGAAGGACAGCCCGAACGGCAAGCCGCTTCTGGTCACCGGCAACGAAGTCAGCGGCACCACCACCGTGTTTGAAATCAACCGTATCGTTGGACGGTGAGATTGGGGTCGGACCACGGTAAGTTACTTGAAGCCTGCATGTTGCAGGAAATCCAGGCCAGGAAATGTGCCTTAGCCGAGATTTTCGAGGTCAATTCGGGAAAGCGGTTCGTTTTTGCGCTCGTGCTCATCCGCGAACTCTGAGCGGCTGTCATTTGAGGGCCGCCCCGCGCGTCAATGATCGGCGGATGGACGCGACGGTTGTTGCGGTTGCACCCGCGCGCGCGCGGTGAATCGCCAGCCGGGAGCCGGCCACCATGCCGGGATGCGCGGATGTGCTCTTTGACCGTCGCTGGGCCATGACATTGCTGGAGGCGGCTCGGGCCAGGTTGAAACGCGAGTATGCGCGCCGGGGCAAGGAACGGAAGTTCGAGTGGCTGGAAGGCTGTCTGCCGGGGGAACACCGGGATGAAACCTACGCGGAAATCGGGGCGCGTCTGGGCATGACCGAGGCCGCCGTGAAGGTCGAGGTCAGCCGGATGAAACGCCGCTACCGGTCTTTCATCAGGAAGGGGTCAGTTCTTGGTATTGTATACTAGTTAACAATACCAAGAACTGACCCCTTTGCCAGGTCGTTCCCTTCACAGGTAATAGTTGACACTGGCACCGGGCGGTTTCGGGGGGAGTTTCCGGGATTGCCTCGGTTCCGGGTACGCGCATAACCTGACCGGCTTGTGACCGCGAAGAACCAGCTTCCCTCCGCCCGCCCGTTGCGGGTCGGACTGATTTCCCTCGGTTGCGCCAAGAACCTCGTCGATGCCGAGATCATGCTCGGTTCATTGGTGAAGGAGGGCGTCGAAATCACCAACGACGCCGCGGGGGCGGACGTCGTGATTGTGAACACGTGTTCGTTCATCGATGCCGCGCAGGAGGAGAGCGTGGATGCAATCCTCGAGTCGGCGGCGGTGCGGGAGGCGAATCACCGGGGCCAGGGGCTGGTGGTGTCGGGCTGCCTGCCGCAACGGTTCCGCGAGGAGCTGCCGCGGCTGCTGCCCGAGGTGGATGCCTTCATGGGAATCGATCAAGTCGCGGAAGTTGGGGCGATTGTGCGACAGGCGATGGTCATAAGGGCGGCGAAACTTTCCCAACCAGCCGGCGCGGCAGGAGGGCGGAGCGGCAGCCGGCGACGCGCGACGCTGGCCCGGCTGGACGCTTTGGATGGGGATGGCACGAATGGCGGCGATTCAGGAAAAACCACTTCACGGGATGCTGTCCGGGTCAATGGCAATGCGCCCGCCGAATCGCCGGCGGTTGAGGGACCGTTGGTGGAGGTGCATGCGCGACCGCGATTCATTCCCGATTTCGCGACGCCGCGGTTTCGGTTGACTCCGGGACATTTTGCGTATGTGAAGATCGCGGAGGGCTGCAATCACCCTTGCAGTTTTTGCATCATCCCGAGGATGCGGGGAACTCATCGCAGCCGTCCGATGGCGGATATTGTGGCCGAGGCGCGCCGGCACATCGCGGACGGGGTGCGCGAGTTGAATCTCATTTCGCAGGACTCGACCTATTACGGACTGGACTTGCGTCCGCGGCGGGCGGGTTCCATCGCATCGCCGGATCGGTTTGCGGCGGCGGCGAAGGCGCTGCCGGCCGACACGCCGACCCTCTGCCTGCTGTTGCGGGAATTGAACGCGTTGCCGGGGGAGTTTTGGATCCGGCTGCTTTACACGCATCCGGCGCACTGGACGGACGAATTGATCGAGACGATTGCGGCCTGCCGCAAGGTGGCGCGTTATGTGGACATGCCGCTCCAGCATATTCACGACAATCTGCTGGAGAGGATGCGACGGGAAACCTCGGGCCGTTACATTCGCGACCTCATCGGCCGAATCCGCGCTGGCATTCCGGGGATCGCGCTGCGGACGACGTTCATTGTGGGGTTTCCCGGTGAGACGAAGGCGTGTTTCGAGACGTTGTTGGATTTCATCAAGGAGACGCGGTTTGAGCGGCTGGGGGTGTTCACGTATTCGCGGGAGGAGGGCACCCGGGCTGGCGCGATGAGAGGGCAGGTGCCCGACGAAGTGAAGCGGGAACGGAGGGATCGCGCGATGGCGGAGCAGCGGAGCATTGCGCGCGAACTGGCCGCGGGCCGCGTGGGTCACGAACAGACGGTACTCGTTGAGGGGGAGGCGACCGCGCGGGAACTGCGCCAGGCGGACGTGAGTTCGTGGGAGCACGGGTTGCTTCGGGGAAACGATCAAGGGCTGGATGCGCTGGAAGGGCGTTACACCGTCGCGCGCGGGGAGGCCGATGCGCCGGACATTGACGGCCGGGTTTACATCCGGGGGCGGGTGAAGCCGGGCGGGTTCGCGAAGGTCCGGATCATGGGACATACGGACTACGATCTGGTGGCCGAGCCGGCGGGTACGGGACGCAACCGCGAATGAATCTTCCGAACAAACTCACGGTATCGCGGTTTGCGTTGACGGGTGTGTTTCTGGTGGTGCTGTTCTGGCGGTTTCCCCGGTACGAAACCGTGGCGCTGGGGCTGTTCGTCGCCGCCAGCATCACGGATTACCTGGACGGCTGGATCGCGCGCCGGGACAAACTGATCACGAACTTCGGCATCCTGATGGATCCGTTGGCGGACAAGATTCTGATCTGCTCGGCGTTCATCGCGTTTCTGGGGAACGGATGGATTCCGGCGTGGATGGTGGTGATCATTGTGGCGCGCGAGCTGGCCATCACGGGGTTGCGCCTGCTGGCGGCATCGAGAAGCGTGGTGCTGGCGGCGGAGGGCTACGGCAAGCACAAGACGATCTCACAAATCGTGGCCATCATTTCAATCCTGGTCCTGGCCGCGCACCCGCAATGGGGACCGGCCGGGGTGGCGATCTTTGGATTTGAGGTGTTTGGATCGCCCTGGGTTTATTGGTTTACGGAAGCGGCCAAATGGGTCGCGGTGGTTCTGACCTTCATCTCCGGCGTTGTCTATCTCGCGCACAATCGTGAACTTTACATGAGCGATACTTGACGCGCGGATCGCGCGCGACCCCGGTGGCGGGCGCGTTTCGCCGAGCCTTCGCGGTTTTCCAATTCATGA
>DATKEE010000449.1:0-10763 GCA_035544555.1 Candidatus Methylomirabilota bacterium | reverse complement strand
GTTGAGGGTGAGATTGAGGAAGACCTGTTCGAGCTGCGTGGCATCGGCAAGGATCAAGGGCAGTCCCGGCTCCAGCCGGCGCACCAGTTGGATGTTGTGATTGCGCAGCTTGTGACGGATGAGCAGCCCCAGGTCTTCGATGACCTCGTTGAGATTGACCCAGGTGAGGTCGGGCTCGGTGCTGCGCGCAAAGCCGAGGATCTGCTCCACGATCCGGTTCAGATGATCCATTTTTTCCGCAATGATCCGCGCGTCCTCCGCCCGCGGGTCGTCGGAGGGAAACCGCAGATCGAGCGAATGGAACAGCATCTTCATCACGGTGAGCGGATTCCGGATTTCGTGCGCCACCTCGGCCGCGAGCAACCCGAGGGCGGATAACCTCTCATTGGTGCGCAACTGCTCCTCGACATCGACGATCTTCTCGTAGAGGCGGGCCTTTTCGATGGCGATGCCGGAGAGTTCCGAGAGCGCGGAGAGGATGCGGATTTCCTCGTTTGAGAAACTGTGGGGAACGCCGGTATAGACGTTGAGCGCCCCGATTGCGTGCGGCCCGAACATCAGGGGAACGCTGAGAAGCGAGATCAGGCCCTCGCGGCGGGCGGCATCGACGCGTTGATACCGGCCGGACGTCTGTACGTTCTCGACCTGCAGGGCCTTTTTTCTGCGAACCACGGATCCCACCAGACTCTCGGCGCTGCTCAGCCTGGCCTTGACGAGATAGGCCGGACCCGCGCCGTGGCACGCCTTCAAGTCCAGCCATTCGCCGGTCTCGTCCAGCAGGAGAACCGAGCACATTTTGGCGCCCATCAACTGGCAGGCCTCGCGGGTGATGACCTTCAGCGCGTCCTCCATGTTGAGTGTGGAATTGATGGTCTGGCCCACGCTGACCAGCGATTCGAACAGCCTGGCCTTGAGACGGAGTTGCTCGTAAAGCCACGTGTTGCGGATCACCTTGGACGCCTGCACCGCCAGCTCCGTCAACAACTCCTGGTCCGAACCGCTGAACGCGTCGGCCCGATCCGAATCCACGTTCAACACGCCGCGCACCTCGCCGTTGACCTCGAGCGGAACGGCCAGTTCGGAGCGAACCACGCGGTGCAGCATGATGTAACGGGGATCGTCACGGACATCACCGATTCGCACGGGCCGGCCCGTCCGGGCGACGTACCCCGTGATGCCTTCGCCCACCTTGAGGCGGACGTTGCCTACGCCGGTCGGGAGACCGTGGGCGGCGAGGATCTCCAGGAATCCGGTGGTGGGATTGATGAGGGCGACCGATCCACTGGACGCCCGGGTGACACGGACCGCCTCGCGGATGATGAGTTGCATCGCCTCCTGCGAGTCGAGGGTGGAATGAATGACATTGCCGACCTGATAGAGCAGCCGCAGCCGGTCGTATGCGGCTTTGAGCGCGGCCAGTTCAGCCTTCCACTCAGCCGTGCTTTTGGGGGGTTTGGCCATTTTTTCGGGACGCCGCGGGTCGTCTGGGACGGGGACCCGGTTTGTCATCGGATCCGTGACATGCGGAAAATGCCGGCCGTGCCAAAGATGAGATTCGGCAACCAAGCGGCCAGCCAGGAGGGGAGGTAACCGCCCGTGCCCAGGGCGAGACCCAGCCGGAGCACCAGCAGATAGACGAAACAAATAAAGATGCCACTGGCAACGCCGACGAACACGTTGCGCCGTCCGGCGGGCGCGGCGAAGGGCACCGCGATCAGCACAACCACCAGGCACGTCCAGGGCTCGGCCAGGCGCCCGTGCAACTGGGTTTCGATTTTGTTGCGCTGGGACTCGCTGAGCTGGGGGTGCAGTCTCAAATAGTTCAGGCATTCCTCCACGGAGAGCTGGGCCTTTTTGGTGGCGCCGCTGCCGCTCAAGTTGTTGATCCGGATCTCGCTTCGAATCAGTTCCGGCGTCTCGTCCAGCTCGGGGATGGAAAGCACCTCAACCTGCTTGATTTGCGGGGCCACATCCTGCGGGGTCTGGTATCGGTGTTCTATCACATCATGGAAGGTCCAGACCTCATCCACGTAGTGCGCCCGTGCCGCGTGGATCTTGCGGATCGAACCATCCGGCTGCCGCCAGACCATGATGGGCCTCAGCATCTCATGGGTCTCAATGTTATAGGCATCGGCCCTCCAATAGCGGTTCGCGCGCGGATTCGGCAGGTTGAGTTCCCGCTTCCAGGCACGGCCTTCGCCCGCCTCGAGACCGCCCGTTGTCCGTCGGTCAAGAATCCGTTCCGCCAGCTCCCGGGTGTCAGGCACCACCAGTTCATTGAGGGAGAAAAGCGCGAGACTGAACACCGCCCCGACTCCGAAATACGGGATGCAAAGTCTCCATAAACTGACGCCCGCGGCCCGAATCGCGGTCAGTTCCTGGTGCCGCGCGTGATTGGACAGCGCGTACAACAGCCCGAGCAACAACGCCACGGGAAGAATCAGCACCACCGTCTCCGGCGTCAGGGTCAGATAATACTCGGCGACGTCGGACCATTGCAGATGATGCTCCTGGAAGTCATCCAGCCGGGCAAACAGATCGAAGGCGATCCAGACCACGAGCAGGCCCGCGAGAATGTAGGCCAGGGGGATCATCAACTCGCGCAACAGATAACGGTCAAGCAGGCGCATCAACCGGCAGAGCCTACCGGCGGCCCCGCGTCATGGCAAGCCGGCCACCCCGACTGAGAAATCGCCTTTGACACCGGCTGGGCAGGTTGGCAAGGTTTCGCGTCTGTTTCGGAAAGGTCGCTTGATTCCTTGTCACACGGCCGGACCGGTTGCGCAACCCGACCCCCTTTCTCAAAGCTATGGCAGAACTTGTTGGAAACCTGTTGGTCGCCCAGTCCGGTGGCCCCACGGCCGTGATCAATGCGAGCGTGGCCGGTGTCATTCAGCAGGCCGGACGCCACGCCGATCACATCGTGGAAATCTACGGGGGGCTGAACGGCATCCTGGGCATCCTGAACGAGGACTTGATCGACCTTCAGGAGGAGAAGACCAACACCATCGAACACCTGAAGACCACGCCCGCCGCCGCCCTCGGAACCTGCCGTTACAAGATCGATTTCAAAAGGAAACCCGAACAGGCCGCGCGGGACATGGATCGACTCTTCGAAGTCTTCCAGGCCCACAACATTCGCTACTTCCTCTATGTCGGGGGCAACGATTCCCAGGACACCGCGCAGAAGATTCACGAGGAAACCATCAAACGCGGCTTCGAGGTCCGCGTGATCGGGGTGCCCAAGACGATCGACAACGATCTCCCCCACACCGACCACTGCCCGGGCTTCGGTTCGGTGATCAAATACAATGCCACCACGGTGATGGAGATTGCCGCGGATGTCAGCAGCATGGCGACCGATGACGGGGCGTGCTGCATCATTGAAGTGATGGGTCGGAGTGCCGGATGGATCGCCGCCGGCACGGCCCTGGCCAGGCGCGGCCCCAACGACGCGCCTCATCTCATTCTCCTGCCCGAGATTCCATTCAATGAAGTGATCTCCCTCGCCCGCATCAAGGCGGTCGTGGATCAGTTGAAGTACTGCGTGGTCGTGGTCGGTGAAGGTCTGCGCAAGGCGGACGGGACCGAGTTCAGCGCTGACAGCTCCCGGGTGGACTCCTTTGGGCATCCGCTTTTGACCGGCGCGGCGGACCGCCTCGCGGAATTGGTCCAGGCCAAACTGAACACCAAGACGCGGACCGTCAAACTGGGCTATGCCCAGCGCTGCGCCGCGCACTGCGCCAGCGCCATTGACATGCGGGAAGCGCTGGCCTGCGGCGAGGCCGCCGTGAAGGCGGCGGTGGACGGCAAGAGCGGGTTCATGGTCAAGCTCGTCCGGCTGCAGAGCGCCCCGTACAAATGGACCACCGACCTTCAGGACCTCCGGGATATCGCCAATGTGGAACACCTCATCCCCCGTGACTGGCTGAACGAGGACGGCCTTCAGCCCAACGAGAAATTCCTCGAATACGCCCGCCCCTTGATCGAGGGGGAACTGACGCTCCCCATGGAAAACGGCCTGCCCCGGTTTGCCGTGCTCGACCGCGTGCGCCTGGAGAAAAAGCTCGCCCCGCAAGGCCAGGCCGCCACCGCCTCGCTCTCGCCCACTGAAGGTTAGCCGCGCCATCACCCGGCCTGTTCGAGGCTGACGGTCCGGACATGCCGAAGTCGTCACGAACCCGTCCCTTCGCCTGGGATTTCCCTACCAACTCCCTTCCACCAGCAGGGTCGTGACGTTGCGCGCCAGATCCTCGGCCAGCAACGGAATCGCCTGTCGCTCCGCGCTGGCAAGATCGTCGCCGACACGCAGCGTCGTCCGGCCGCTGACATCGCGTTCCAGCAGAACCCGGCCGGAAAGGCGGTCCACCGCCGTGATCGACGCCACGATGGTGACCTGATAATCGCGGATGGTGACGATGTCCCGGGGTTGAAAACTCAATTCGGAACGTCTGAACTCCTTGATCGAACCTCTGAGGATCACATCGCCATCGTCCCGTGTCGCCAGGCGATAGGTGCCATCCTGTTGCAGCCGGCGACGCAGGGAATGGGTCACCGGCTCGCTGAGTCGCGGTTCGATGGTGTCATTGGCAATGGGTATGACCTGGATGGAACGCGCTCCGGCGACCTGACGGTTGACGGGGCCGAGATGATAACCGGCGCAGCCGCACAAACCCGCGAGGCCGACGATGCAGACGAGGGTGCTCAGCAAGCCCTTCATGGCCCGTTCCGCCGGGTTTGAGCCGTGAGCGCGTCGATCCTTTCGCGGGCGCGCTGGCCGTATTCCGAATTCCGGTCCTTTCGCAGCACCTCGTTGTAGTAGATCAGCGCTCCCATGCGGTTGCCCCGGAATTCGTAGAACCGCGCGATCTCGAAACTGCCCCGCGCCTGTTCGCTCCTCAAATCATCGATCATGCGTTGCGCCTCCGCCACGCGCGGTTCCCGCGGATACAGCGTGATGAAATCACTGAACGTGGCAATCGCCTTGTCCGCCACGCTTTGATCATAATCCGCCGACCGCGCCCGGTTGTAGTAGGCCTCGCCCGTCCGGAACATGCCTTCCGCGGCAATCTCCCGCTGGTCTCGGTACATGTCCGCGGCGCGGGAAAAGGCCTTCACCGCCTTCTCGTAATTCTCCTTCTGAACCGGCAGCACACCCAGTTCAGGGCTGATCCAGGCGTTGCCGACATTGAGTTGCGATTGCGGGGCCACACTGCTGTAGGGACCGACCGCAATGATTTGCTCGAAGAGTTCCGCGGTCCTGGCGCGCGACGGCCCCGTCGGGATGTAGCCCCACAACCTGAACCACGCGCCCTCCAGATAGCGGGTGGCGATGGCAAACTGGCGCCCGAGGATTTCCTCGTAATTCTCGTGCTTCGGGTACCGTTCCAGCACCCTTTGATACGCCTTGAACGCGCGTTCGAGCTTTCCCTCCTCCTCGGGGATCCGGCCCGTCAGATACTGGGCCTCCGGAGCGTAATCGGACAGCGGCCAGACGTTGATCACCCGTCGCGCGGCGCGTCGGGCCAGGCTCAGATTGCCGGCGTCGAAGGCCTCCCGGGCAACCAGCAACTGATCCTCCGCCCGCATCTTCCGCCATTCGGCGTCCTCCCCTCCCACGGGGACGTAGATCCAGCCCTCCCCCGGGCGGTAGATGAGCGGCGCGGGAGAAGGGACCGGGAACGCCAGCAGGATGAAGAGAAAAAGGAGGCCGCGGGCGGACCAGCGAATCATGGGGCGACCGTAGCCAACGGGTGGGGGCAAGTCAAGGCACCCACCGACGCGGGCCTGGATCAACCCTTGTAAACAATCAGCACGCCAAAATCGCCGATCACCTTTTCCGAACCGTGATCGGTGTGCGAGTAATTGACGGTGTTGATGCTGACGATGTTTCCCTCGCCGATTTCATCGAGGAACTTGGTCACCACCTTGTCGAAATTGTCATGCCCCACCTCCATGCAATCGCCCCGCTTGATCGTCTTCACCCGAAGATTGCGGCTGCCCTCCTTGGCCGCCGCCTCGAGGGGTGGCAACGGCTTCTCGATCAGCTTTTCCGTCGGCTTGTCATGGACCGGCACGGTGAAATGTTTTTCCTCCTTCGCTCCAGCCGAACTGGCAATGGCATTCATGGGCCCCTTCAACGCGTCCGGAGGCGGCGGAGACCCGGCCGTCGATTGTTCGGATTCGGGGATCATGATCTTTTCCGAACAGGCCGGGCATTCGATCTCGGTCCCGACACCCGAATCATCCACCGCCAGTTCCTGTTCGCAGTGAGGGCATTTGAAGATGACGTCCATAAAGCGTGATGGTTAAGGGCTGGAAACGTCACGACCTTACGCCTCCATCCTCCCCAGTTCTAGCTCAAAATTCCCGCCACAATCCTGCCGAAGCCGGGACTCTCCCCGCCGTCCGCCGGGGGTGCCATTAAAAAACGCGGGTGGAACGTCTGCCGTCATTCGGCCGCCCTACTCATAGGTCCGCGCCAGTCGCTCCAGCCGCGGATAAACTGGGGAATACTCGTCCACCCGCTGTCGCACCCTGGCAAACACACGCTTCGCCTCCGCCGGGTTCTGTCTCGCCACCATGACAACATAATCGAGCTCGATATCCGCCAGCCGCGGATCGGCTACCAGCCTCCCATATTGATCAAGCCACAATTTCAGCGCGGCCGGGCCTTGTGATTTCGCCGATCTCAGAGACGGCTCGAGGCCCGGTGGCAACCCGCGTAAATCCTTCGACTCCACCACGCGCGTGCTGCCGACACTCCGGCTTCGGGTTCCATCCTCCGTGGCGGCATTGCGCCGGCCAAGTTCATAGATCTGCCAGACGCCGACAACGACCACGACGGCAACCAGCAATCCGATGAGGTATCGGGTCATTCCTGAATTCGTTCAACACGCGCGCCCAGTTGCTTCAGTTTCCCATCTATGTTTTCGTATCCCCGGTCCAGATGGTAAATGCGGTTGACCTGCGTGATGCCCCGGGCCGTCAAACCCGCGATCACCAGGGCCGCGGAGGCGCGCAAATCACTGGCCATCACCGGCGCGCCACTCAGTTGCCTTCCACCCTTCACAATCGCGCTCGGCCCCTCGATCGCGATGTCCGCCCCCAAGCGCGCCAGTTCGCTGACGTGCATGAACCGGGATTCGAAGATCCGCTCCGTGATGATGCTGATCCCCCGGGTCGTCGCCATTAAAACCATCATCTGCGCCTGCGCGTCCGTCGGAAATCCCGCGTAGGGCATCGTGGTGATGTCCACGGGTTTGAGCCGTCCCGTGGACCGAACCGTGATCGCGCCTCCGTTGCGCTCCACCTTGACACCGGCGTCCTTCATCTTGTCGAGCACGGCGTGCATCTGGTCCGCGCGTGCCCCGACCAGTTTCACCTCCCCTCCGGTTGCCGCCGCCGCGATGGCGAACGTCGCCGCTTCGATCCGGTCGGGAATCACTTCGTGCTCGGCGCCGTGCAGTTCCTTCACACCGTGGATGGTGATCGTGGGGCTTCCCGCCCCCTGGATGCGCGCGCCCATCGAGTTCAGAAAACACGCCAGATCGGTGACCTCCGGCTCGCAGGCGGCACTATCGATGATGGTCAATCCCTCGGCCAGCACCGCCGCCATCATCACGTTTGCGGTTCCCAGCACCGTCGGTCCCGCACGCCCCCCCAGAAACACCTCCGCGCCGGACAGACGCTTTGCCCGCGCATGAATGTACCCGCCTTCAATCGTGATCCGCGCGCCCAGCCCCTCGAATCCCTTCAAATGCAGATCAATCGGCCTCGCTCCGATGACGCATCCACCGGGAAGGGAAACCGTCGCCTGCCGCGTCCGCCCAAGCATCGGCCCCATCACGCAGATGGAACCGCGCATCTTCCGGATCAGATCGTAGTCCCCGACCGGCTTCAACTTCGCCGCCCGCACTCTCACCTCGTCTCCCTCGAAGGAGACCTTGGCGCCGAGTGAAGTCAGGATCTTGCCCATGAAGTCCACGTCGCTGAGCCGGGGCACGCGACGTATCACGCAGGGTTCCGCCGTCAGCAGCGTCGCCGCCATGATCGGCAGCACGGCGTTCTTGGCCCCGCTGATGTGAACCTCCCCGTGCAGCGGCACGCCTCCCTTGATCTGCAGGCTGTCCATGATCGATTATTCGCCATTCCCGGCGCCCCCGCCCTCAGGCAGCCGGGCCGCAAGGAATCTTGGCCGCGCAGTGTAGTCCGACGAAATCTCCTCTACAATCCAGTTTTCACCTGCAAACAGGTCCGGCAAAGCCGCCTCCTGTCCCGCCCCGAATTCCACAAGCAAGCCACCGCCCCCAACCACCCGCTGCCGTCCCGATTGCGCCAGATGCCGGAACCACGTCATCCCGTCCTCTCCCCCGTCCAATGCCAGCCGCGGATCGTGATCCCGAACCTCCGGCTCCAGTTGGTCGATCTCCGCCGACGGGATGTAAGGCGGATTGCTCACGATCAAGTCAAACAACAGTCCGTCCGGCAGCGCGGCCAGACCCTCTCCGTGATGAAACCGGATCCGTTCGCCCAGTCCCAGTCGGTGCGCGTTTTCCCGGGCCAAATCCAGCGCCTGTTTCGAGCAGTCCAGCGCGTGCACCTCCGCCTTGGGAACCCGAACGGCCACCGCGCAGGCAATGCATCCGCCGCCCGTGCCGAAGTCCAACACTCGCACCGTCGCACTCCCGCCCCCTGCATCCCGCCTGGCCTGAACCCAGCCCCACGCCTTCTCCGCCAGCAGTTCGGTTTCAGGCCGGGGAATCAGCGCGGCCGGCGTCGCCTTCAGTTCCAGGCCACAGAAAGACATGCTCCGCACAAGGTGCTGAAGCGGCTCACGCCGGCCCCGCCTGCGGACCAGTTCGCGCAGGGTCCCAAGCTGCGGCGCCGGAACCTCCCGTTCAAATTCCAGATACAACCGCATGCGCGGCATTTGCAGGACGTCGGCCAGCAACAACTCGGTCTGCAACCGCGCGGATTCCACGCCCCGCTTCGCCAGGTAATCGGTGCTTTTCTGAATGACTTCCAGGACCGTCACCCGGCCAGAGTAGGCCAGCGGTTCACGCCGGGAAACGCAAAGTTCATCGAAGTGCCGGCACTTCGTCCGGGATATCGACTTGCGCGCGCCGCACCCGGCTCCTATTTTCCTGCCATGAAACTCAGGCCTTTGTCCGCTCTGTCGCTCGCGTGCCTGCTGCTGATTCCGGGAAGTCTTTCCGCCCAGGACGCCGCCTCGCTCGCCGCCGTGCGACAGGCCGAGGAACGGTACAAACAACTCAGCGAGGATCTGCAGACATTGATTGCCATGCAGGCAAAGCAACAGGAACACATCAACACGCTCACCCGCGAACTCAACACCCTTAAGGAAAAGACCGGCCGTCCCACCGGCAATTACGCGTCCCAATCGGACCTTGAAAAACTTTCCGACGCGGTGAAGGAACTGGACCGCAAGCGCGAAGCCGACAAGAAGCTGTTTCTCGATGCGTTGGAGAAACTGGAGAAGAACCTGAATACACGCGTTACGACGCCAGCGCCGGCACCCGCCCGCCCGGAGACCCAGCAGCGGATCTCGAAGGGCTATTCGCACATCGTGAAGGAGGGACAATACCTGGGGCACATTCTCGAGAGGTATAACGAAGAGTTCAAGAAGCAGGGTAAGAAGCCCATCACCCTGAAGGAGGTTCTCGACAACAACCCCGGACTGGATCCCCGTCGGATGAGAATTGGCCAGGAGGTCATCATTCCCCTGCCCAGGGATTGATCCGTCCATTCCGTGTGCGCGCCCTGACCGCGGGACGGTTCCCGCCCCTGGCTTCCGCCGCACTCACACCCCATGAACCGTCCGCGTCGTCGTGGCGGTGAAGTCTTTGGCCTTGATTTTGAGCACCCTGACCGGCATTGTATCGGCATTCCGCTTGAGTCGATACAAATGGACCGTCTGTGTGTCTCTGTCACCCGGACGGGTGGTTCCTGACCTCCTGTTGTGGTTGGGACAGGTTCGCTGAAGCGGTCGTACCCCGCCACGGATGGCGCCGGTGATCAAGGATGATGGCAAGGCTCACCACTCCAGAGCCTGAAGATCGAATGACCAACTGTCCGGTCCCGATTCCCGGGCGCCACTTCCCGCGCCCGGAGCTGGGTCCGGCCCGCGCGTTGCCGTGGAAGTCTATCTTTATCCGCTGGGCGCCGTTCTGCTGTTTGCGTTGTGCTTCTGGCTGCCCACCCAGCTTCGCTACCGGATCACGGAGCGCTCCCTCCAAGTGAGGCTCTTCGGGATTCCCATCCGGCGTGTGTCTCACGACGACATCCGCTTTGTCGGCACCCACCGCTCGGGCTGGGGGGAACACTGGTCGAACAGTTGGAGCCATGGCCGGCGGTATCTCATCATCCGGCGACGTTCGGGACTGTTCCGTGATTTCATCATCACGCCGAAGAACCGCTTTGTTTTCCGGGCGGAACTGCAACGCAAACTGGACGGGCGCAAGATCCCGACCGGGGACTCCTCGAACCCGGCATCCCCCCGGCCGTCCTCGGCGGGAGCGAAAGCCCAGCCCCATTCCTGAGCCGGGTTCACCCGCATTTGATCGCCCCCGCGCCCGAAACGCCTCGAGAACCTTCCGAAATTCGCGCTTGTCATCCCGGTCCGGGCTGGTAGGTTCCCCGGCCTTTGCTATGAGAGTTGAGATTCATCCGAAGTATCAGGAAGCGGAAATCCGCTGCGCGTGCGGCAACGTGATCAAAACCCGTTCCGTCAGGTCCGAGAC
>DATKEE010000448.1:0-5236 GCA_035544555.1 Candidatus Methylomirabilota bacterium | reverse complement strand
CAGATTGTCGAGGATGCGAGCGCTGCCTCTTCTTGTCGCTATGATTCTTGCCGGCTCGATTCTGCCCGGCTGCCTGGCACAGCCAGACAGCAAGGCCCCGCCACAATCCGGCCCGGAGGCCTCGATTTCGCTGGACATCCTCTACGCCCAGGCGGCACCTGCCGCGGATGGAGTGCCCGAGGTCCGAACGGAGACGCCGGTGCGAACTGAGATTCAACCCACCCGGACCACCGTGGAGGAGGCGGCATCGGTCTCCCCTGTGGAACGCGCGGCCCAGGGAAGAACGCTCTACTCCTTCCGGGCGGAAAATCTCGAGTTGAAGATGGCGCTGGCCACGTTTGCCCGCGCCAACAACCTCAACATCGTGCCCGATCAGGACGTCACCGGCCAGGTGACTCTCGACGTGCGCGACCTTCCGCTGGACCGGATCATGACGGCCCTGCTCGAGGCCCATGACTATTCCTGGCAGGAACAGGACGGACTGATCCGCATTCGAGCGGCTGAGACGCGACGGTTCGTGATCGATTACCTCCGGCTTTCCCGTACGGGTCTGGGACAGAATTCAGCCACGCTGGGCTCAAGTTCCGGTGGAAGCAGTGGGGGCGGAGGAGGAGCGGGCGGTGGTGGGGGCGGTGGTGGCGGTGGGAGCGCGGGTGGCGGGGGCTCCAGTGGCGGTGGGTCGGGTGGCGGCGGAAGCACGTTTGGCAGTGGGAGTTCGTCCATCAACGTCACCGCGGACAACCCGGTGGATTTCTGGACGGAGCTGACCGCGGAACTCTCGCTCATGCTGACGCCCACGGGCCGGTCCTCCATGGCGATCAACCGGACCGCGGGCATCGTTCAAGTCACGGACCGTCCCTCCGCGCTCAAGCGGGTCGAGAATTATCTCTCCGGCGTGGACGAGAGCGTGCATCGCCAGGTGGAGATTGAGGCGAGGCTCTATGACGTGACGCTGAACGATCAGTTCCAGTTCGGCATCGACTGGGTTCACATTGCGAGTGCTTACAACGGGTCACTCGGATTCGGGGGGGCCACGCTGCCGGTTGCCGCCGGAACCTCGCAGCTCCGGGACTCGAGCATCGGCGGCCTGAACCGTTTTGCATCCATCGGGACGGATGCCTCGGCGACACCCGGAGGAAACCAGACGTCGCTGGTGTTCGAAAACATGAACACGGCGGCGGCGATCAACGCTCTCAAGCAACAGGGAAGCGTGGAGGTCATCTCCACCCCGCGCATTCGCACCCTGAACAACCAGACCGCGTTGATCAAGGTGGGTGAGGAAGTGCCGTTCTTCAACACCACCACCACCATCATTCCCGGCACCGTCGCCGGCACCTCCACGCTTCTCCAGGAGACGATCGTCAACTCCATCACCATCGGGACCATCCTGTCCATCACGCCCCAGGTTTCCGACAACGACTGGATCTCGCTGGATATCTCCCCGGTGCTCACCACCTTGAAGTCGATCGTCCTGTTTGGCGGCGGCGGCGAGGGGGGCGGCGGCGGCGGCGGGGGTGGGGGATCCTCGGGAGCCACCGCGCCAAACCTCGATACCAAACAGGCCTCGACCCTGGTCCGGGTGCGCGACGGAACGACCGTGGTGATCGGCGGACTCATTCAGACCGAGAATGCGGTGAATGAGAAGAAGGTGCCGATCCTGGGCGACATTCCCTTGCTCGGCAAACTCTTCACCGGGACCTTTCGCTACAATCAGAAGAAGGAACTCGTCATCTTCGTCACCCCCCGGATCATCCGGGAGAATGAACCCTCGGTCTCGACGTTGCGGTGACAGGACTGTTCGACGGGGCCGGTTTGAAGGAGCCCTTCGATTAACAGGCTCTAAGAGCGTGTTTTGAAAACCCCGGCTGGGTGTCCCGCCTTCAGGCGGCCCGTGGCGCAAACCGTCCGAAGGCGGCACGCGGCACGCCATCCGGCGATCCCATGATGATTTTCCAAACACGTTCTAAGAAATGACCGGCGGCTGTGAGCGTAGGCGGACCCCGACTTCCGCCGCCGGCATGGGCCGCGCGAAGTAGTAGCCCTGCAACCGGTCCGCGCCCATCCGCCTCAGCACCGAGGCCTCCTCCACTGTCTCCACCCCTTCGGCGACGGTGCGCAAGCCCAGCGCGCGCGCCATGTCCACGATGGCCCGGGCCATGTGGCGCCCCTTCTCGCTCCGGAGATTTCGGACAAACTGCATGTCGATCTTCAACTCGTGGACCGGCATCTGGTGAAGACTGGAAAGTGAGGAGTGACCGCGCCCGAAATCGTCGATGGAAAGTTGGATTCCGCACGCGGCCAATTCCTCGAGTCGCTGCGCCTCCGACTCGAGTCCGAGGAGCGGCTGGCTTTCCGTCAGTTCCACAATGAGCCGCGCCGGGTCGATCTGGAATTGACCGATCAGGGCCTGCAAGTGGGTCAGGAAATCCGGCTTGAACAACTGCCGCAGGGAGACATTGAGCGAGAGGGTCAACGGCAGACCGGCCTGATCCCATTCGGCCAGTTGCCGAAGCGCCGTCTCGAGCACCTGGCCGCCCAGTTCGGAGATGAGTCCCATTTCCTCCGCCAGCGGGATGAAAGTGCCCGGCTCAACCAGTCCCAGCGTGGCATCGTGCCATCTCGCCAGCGCCTCGACACCCGCCCACCGTCCCGTGGCCGCATCGAGGATGGGCTGGTAATGGACCTGGATGCTTCGCTCCGCCACCGCCCGGCCGAGCAGAGCCCGAATCCGGGTCCGGTCCTCAAAGGCCTTGATCGCACCCGAGTCGCTGAACAAAACGACATCGTCTCGACCACGCAATTTGGCCGCGTAGAGGGCCGCGTCGGCCATCTGCAACAGGGTTTCCGGCTGGGTCGCGTCATCGGGAAACAAGGCGACCCCCATGCTGAGCGTGACCGCGACGCCGGTTTGCGCGGACAGTTGGGTTTGGGCGGCGTGTTTGATGCGCTCGCAGGCGGTCAGGGCCTGTTGGGGTCCGTCCAGTTCCGGCAGGAGCAACACCATTTCATCACCGCCACAGCGCGCCACCGTATCCGTGCGACGCGCTTCCGACTGAAGACATTGCGCCACCGTCGCCAGGATCCGGTCGCCGAACCGATGTCCGTGCCGATCGTTGATCTGTTTGAAATTGTCCAGATCCACGAACACCACCGCCACTTTCTGCCGGTGGCGTACCGCGTGGGCGATGGCCTGGTTGAGGCGGTCCTCCAGCAGCATGCGATTGGGCAGCCCGGTCAGCCCGTCGTGCAGCGCCATGTGCTGCGCCTGGTCCTTGAGAGTGACCAGTTCCCGCTCGGTCTCCTTCAATCGCGTGATGTCGTGGCCATAAAGGTAAACGTAATCGGCATCCTTGATCGGCGTGACCGCCACGGAGAATACCCGTTCGTCCGCTTCCACCTCGATGTCCCCGGTCCTCCCCTGTCCGAGGACCTCCTCGATCAGGCGCACGAGGGAATCCGGGGCGGTCTGCCCCACGTCAACAGCCCACTGTTCCAGGAAGAGCCGGCCGGCCTGGTTGGCATAAAGGATCAGTCCGCTCCGGGCCACGCGGAGGACGGGACCCGGATTCTCAGAGGGAAATCTCCCGAGCACGCGAAGCTGGTCCTCGATGCGGTCGCGTTCGGCGAGCAGCTTTCGTTGGCGCTGTTGGGCGCGTGCCAGGACCGACCGCAGTTCCTCCATCCGGAATGGTTTGACCAGGTAATCGAACGCGCCGTCGCGGAGACAATCGACCGCCGTCTGGATCGTGGTCTCGCCGGTCATCATGACCACCGCGACGTCCGGCGCGCGCGGCGCCAGGTCGTGGAGGAGTTCGATCCCCGATCCGCCGACGCCCAGCCGGATGTCCACGACGGCCAGCCCAAAGCCGCCTTGGGCCAGTTGCTGCCTGGCCGCTTCCAGAGTTTCGGCCAGGCAGACGCGATGCCCGGCCCCCTCCAGCATGTCCTTCAAAAGGTTTCCGAGGTCCTCGT
Source organism: Candidatus Methylomirabilota bacterium (assembly GCA_035544555.1). GTDB lineage: Bacteria > Verrucomicrobiota > Verrucomicrobiia > Limisphaerales > DATKEE01 > DATKEE01. The sequence continues at coordinate 1,264 of DATKEE010000448.1, read as the reverse complement.
TATCCTCGACGATGAGAACCCGCGATTGGATGGTGGCTGGGTGTTGCCCGGTCATGGGGTGGATTCAGTGTGTGCCGGGAATTGTGCGATCGATCCGTTCACTGGCTGGAGCGCTGCAAGGGATCCCAATATCGCGAATTGACCTCATGTCCGACTCCGGGGGAGCCGCCGCGGGCAGAGCATTCTTCATATCGAACCTCGGTGACTTTGGAGTCCGGGTCACGCGCGAGGGCATCCGGCCGGGAGAGCTGCAATGTGAGCGGCTGATTCGTTCCTCGCAGTGTGCGGGGACTGTATCCGGCGCCCGCGAACGCAGGCAATCCATTTCTCCTGCCCGTTTGGACGCGGGGTGTGAATGTAAGCGGGTGAAAATCGAGCGATACTCGCGGAGCGGGTGGGGAGTGGGATTCGGGTGTCCGCCTACGGGATGGAAAGTCAGAGCGGACTTACGTCCGCTGCTACGCCATGGAACCGGCGTGACACTGGCGCATCGATGCAGATCGACGCCTCAGCGGGGTCAGGTCTCAACATTCAACATTTGCCGGGTTGGGCTCGCGCGCGGGGACGCATCACGTCGGACCGCGCATCGCTGAAACGGCGAGACCGGTCACGAGCAGCAGCCAGACGAACAGGGCATTGCGGTCCGGGTTGGCCGGAGTGGGGTGCTTGTTGATGAACCAGGGAGTGGCGGCAACCAGCAGGAGAATGGCGAACACCATTCCCGTCACGAATGAGGAACCAATCGCCAGGACAATCCGGTCGTCCATGATGCCATTCGACGAAAATGGACCGGCCGAATCGGCTCTCAAGTCGGACGCTGTCGATGTCCAAAACACCCGTGTCAAACCGGCCAGCAATGCGGCCACAAGAATCAGCCACACGCCATGAAAAGATTGCCCCCGGCGGCCCTTCAACAGGTGGGCGGCCGCGCCGCGGGCGCTGACGACGGTGGCGGTCCAGAACAAGGCATTCAATGCGGTCGAAGAGGAAAACGCGGTCCCGTTGGGATGCTGTGTCCCGGAGGAATTCCACCAACCGGCCGCGCCCATGAAAAGGAGGTCGCCGACGGCAGCCAACACAAGGAGGGTGGCGACGGCGCCGGCGAGGTTTTGCGGGGGCAGATTGCGGGATTGGACGGCAAGGGCCGCGATCAGGCCGCAACTCAGGAACAGAGCCGGCAGGATCGATGGATGGGTGGGGGCCAATCCGACGAACACACCGGTGGCGCAGATCATCAAGGCCAGTCCGGCGTGCGCGGTGAGGG
>DATKEE010000447.1:0-2276 GCA_035544555.1 Candidatus Methylomirabilota bacterium | reverse complement strand
CTCAGCGCTGACGAGCGTGTTCAGGACGTCACCGTCACTGACGACGTGCTTTCCGTGGATCTAGCGGACGGGCGGACGATCTCCGTTCCGCTCGCATGGTATCCTCGATTGGTTCGGGCGACGCCCGCGCAACGGGCACATTGGAAGCCCTGCGGTGGTGGTTACGGAATTCACTGGCCCGATCTCGACGAGCATCTGAGCACGGAAGGACTCCTGCGGGGAGCACCCTCACCCGAGTATGGACGAACCGAACCAACCGCCGCATCGGTGAGCTCCCGTTATTCGGCACATTCCAGGTCATCAGCGCGAGGACGGAAGCAGACAGACGAATGGGGACAGTCGAATGAATGGCGGAGATTGGAAGGATCCCATTCGTTTGTCCCCATTCGTCTGTCATTTCGGCGCCGTTTTTAGCGGCGCGATTTCGCCCTGGACAAAATCCCTGAATATTGAACGCCGGACCTCGCGCCGCAGACGATGCGGCTGGACTTTCAGGCGACTTCGCGCACGGAGTTGAGTTCGCCGTAGGGATTGGGCACACGCAGCGTGCACTCGGGATCATCCCGCCACTGGCCGTCCACGAGAAACCGGTAATGGTAGGAACCGGGCGGCAGGGAAACCGTGGTCTTCCAGATCCCACCCTTCTGTTTCTTCAGGCTGATCGGCTTTTCCTGCCAGTGCGTGAAATCCCCGACCAGCATCACGCTCAGCGCATCGGGAGCCTTGAAGGAGAAGGTCTGCTTCTTTTGGTCTGATTTCGCCGGAGCCATAGGATTGTCCTTTCCAGAACGCCGGGGTTCTTTGGCGTCCTTGGCTAAATTGGGTGGGTTCGAAGACGGGGTCAAGGGGGAACTCCCCGCACCGCTTGATCCGTCGTCGTCAACTCCGGCCGGTCATACGCCCCGAAGTCGTGGAAGAAAAAGCGCTTGGCCAGCCGATAGGCAAGACTCTTCTCGGGAATCTCGGTGCCCGGCCGGTCTTGCGAGGGACGCGGCTCCATCGCCTCCAGTTCGGCCATCGCCCGCTGCCGCGCCGTGCCGTCCTTCGCGCCGTGCCGTTGCACCAGTTCCTTCAGCAGATCCGGGCGCTCCAGCACGATGCATCCGCGCGTTGCCCGCGCCGCCGTCCGCCGGAAATCCTCGAGATACGCGGACCGCGTCACCTTCTCATACAAATGCCGGTCGTCCCGGATGTTCTCCTTCGCGAACTGCACAATCGGACACGGCTCGATGTCGCCCCAGGGACTGATGTGATGGCTGATGCCGGTCGCCGCCGGGCACAACGCCTGGCCGTCATGCTGGTAATACGCGTCGATGATCGCGATCGGTTTTTTCGCGCGCATCTCTACGACGAACCGCCGGATTTGGATCTGTTGTTCGGGAGTCAGCGCCAGTTCGGGATTCGGATCGGGGCCCACGGGGCGATAGGTGTGGAACCACGCGTACATCACGCCCATGTCGATCAACCGGTCCAGCCATTCCTCGCGGAGCAGGTCTTCGAAATTGGTCTGGCAAAGGCTCGTGGCGACGCCGGTCAACAGCTTGTGATCCAGGCAGCGTTGCAGTCCCTCCAGGGTCCGGCTCAACACGTTCGCCCGGCCGCGTCGCCGGTCGCTGACGATCTCGTTTCCCTCGACACTGACCAGCGGGGTGATGTTGCCCAGCCGGCGCATGCGCGCGGCGATGTCGTCCGTGATGAGCTGGCCGTTGGTGAACACCTGAAAGTAACAGGTGGGATGCCGTTCGAGCACCTCGAGCAGCTCGCGATGCATGAACGGTTCGCCTCCAAGGATGCCGAAGAAGCTGTTGCCCGATTCGCTGGCCTCGCGGATCAGCCGGTCCAGTCGGTCCGCCGGAATGCGCTCCTGTTTCGCGGCGACGTCCACCCAGCAGCCCTGGCAGCGCAGGTTGCAACTGTTGATGACCGACACGTAAAGGAACGGCGGGAAATATTCGCCGCGTTTGAGGCGGGATTTGAATCGTTGAATGGATCGCATGCCGCGCCAGCCGAAGTTCCAGGCAAACTTCGCCAGCAGACGTTTGTCCGTCTCCCGCACCAGCCGTTGGGCCATTTGAAAATACATGAAGGTCCGTCACTTCTAACCCACCCCGGCCTCGCGCACAACCATGCAACTTCACGATTCCTCGCGTCCCGGACCGCGGTCCGGCGATGGAGCGGAGCGGATTCGCCGCTTTTCGATCGGGTAGGGAGGTGGTGCGCTTGATCAGCGCCCGTTCGGCAGCCGAAAGCGTTAGAGGGCTGGCGCCTTGGAGGTC
>DATKEE010000446.1:0-13059 GCA_035544555.1 Candidatus Methylomirabilota bacterium | reverse complement strand
GGGCGTCTCAGCAACGGGGGTGAAACCCTGACCCTTTCCGATCCCCTGCGCGGTCCGGTGCTCAGCCTGACGTACGATGACGATGTGCCCTGGCCTCCTGATGCCGACGGCAACGGTCCTTCCCTCCAGCTTGCCACTCTGGAGGGAAATCCGGGCGATCCTCTGAATTGGATTGCCGCCCCGCCCACTCCGGGCGCGTTCCCTCAGACTGATACGGACGGTGACGGCATGCCGGATGACTGGGAGATTGCGCACGGCACCGATCCCGAGGTTCCCGATGCCGACGAAGATCCGGACGGCGATGAACTGACCAATTGGGAGGAATATCTGGCCGGCACCCATCCGAACGATCCGGACAGCGTTCTCCGTTGGACGCGCGTGACCGGCGAATCGGGGTTCGTTGTTCTGGAGTTTCTCGCGGTTTCAAACCGCACTTACAGCGTCCTCCATCAAATCCTCCCATGGTCCGAGCAGGGCTGGGACAAACTCGTGGATATCGAGCAAGCGACCACAAACCGCACCGTCACCCTCACGGATGAGATCTCCCCGGACGAGGACCGCCTCTACCGTCTCGTCACACCGGCACAACCGTAAGCCGCCTGTCCCTGTCAGTGCCATTCAGCGATTCTCATTTTGGTCGGAGCGCGGCTGTGTCTGAAAGACCAGCCGCAGCACGTCCGAACGGCCGTTGCCGAATCCACGCGCTGCGGCTGGTGCTCCGCACACAGCCGCGCTCCTCAAAATAAGAATTGCTGCAGTGCCATTCCCTGCCGGTTGACGCTCCAACCTCCCCCCGTTACGTTGCACGCATGACCGATCTGGCTGAAGTTCAACCGCGTCGTGAAGACGCTCCGGGAGTGCGCAAACCCGCGCCTCCCGCGCGTCTCGATGCCTTGTCCCGCGAGATCATCGATCTGAAACAGCGGCACAATGCCGTCATCCTGGCGCACAACTACCAGGTCCCGGAAATCCAGGATATCGCGGATTATGTGGGAGATTCCCTGGGACTGTCCCAACAGGCGGCGAAGACCGAGGCGGAGGTGATTGTGTTCTGCGGCGTTCATTTCATGGCGGAGACCGCGAAGATTCTGAACCCCGGCAAAGTGGTCATACTGCCCGACAAGGGAGCCGGGTGTTCGCTTGAGGAAAGCTGCCCCGCCCCGCAACTCAAGGCGTTGCAGGACACGAATCCGAATTTCTACACCGTGACGTACATCAATTGCAGCGCCGCGGTGAAGGCGTTGAGCGACGTCATCTGCACGAGCGGCAACGCGGTGAAGATAGTTCGATCCGCGCCCGCCGACCGTGACCTGCTCTTTGTGCCGGACGAGAATCTTGGCGCGTGGGTGATTGAACAGACCGGCCGGCCGATGCGGCTTTGGCGGGGGAACTGTTACGCGCACGTCGAGTTCACCCATGCGAGCATTGTCCGCATCCGTCGGGAATTCCCGGATGCGCCGCTCGTGGCTCACCCGGAGTGCACGAAGGCCGTCCGCATGCTGGCCGACGAGATTTGTTCCACCGAGAAAATGGTTCACTTCTGCAAGGCATCGCCCGCGAAGCAGATCATCATCGCGACCGAGGCCGGCATGTTGCATCGGCTCCGAAAAGAGTGTCCCGGGAAGACCTTCATCCCGGCGCCGACGGACAACTGTCGTTGCAACGAGTGCAAATATATGAAGATGAACACGCTCGAAAAACTCCACGCCTGCATGGAGACACTTTCTCCTCGGGTGGAACTCGCTCATGATGTGATTGAGCGCGCCCGCCTCCCCATCGAACGCATGCTGGCACTCTCCGCCCGACCCGACCCGCTGGTGTCGCCTGGATAAGTGGTTTGGCCACAGCCTACTCCATCGATTATTAGGGCTAAAAGTGGCCTTGGAAGCGATTTTTGGCCCCGAATTTTGCTTCTTACACGCCCTGCCCAACCTTTCGAAGGAACATTGGAACACTCTCTAACCATTCAATTCGATCAGCTCAGCATCGACCTTCCGGCCGGCAACCTTGATCCGCGCCAGGCTCACTGGAAGCCTGAAACGGCGCGGTCCCGCGCTGCCCGGATTTAGATACAAAACACCCTGCCGCATCTCACTCACCGGTCGATGGGTATGACCGCTGATGATCACCTGAAATCCCGCGGCGACCGGATCCAGATCGAGCCCTCCCAAATCGTGCAGCATAAAGAGCGTGGCCGATTCGACTTCAACCAATTCCGTCTCAGGCAACTTCAACGCCCAGCCGCCATGGTCGGTGTTTCCGCGAACCGCCGTGACCGGCGCCAACGTTCCAAGCGCATCCAGTATCTCGGGACCACCGACGTCACCGGCATGGAGAATCCGCTCCACACCCTCCAGAGCGCGCATCGCCTCCGGCCGCAGCAGTCCGTGTGTGTCCGAGATGACTCCGATGAGGGTGCTCATGGTTTTCCAGCTGTTGTCACGCCGTCAACCCATGCCCGACCGGGAGGCATCTCACCTCCCCGAATCCTGCACATCGTTGACCGGCTCCGCAGACTGGAGGGCCGATCACTAACGAGGACGCCAAGGAGCGTGCCTTGGTTGTTTCAAGCGCTACGGTATTTCCAACAGCTCGGCCTCGCTCCAAACCTCCAGGCGGTCCCCGGTTTCACCGCGAACCTCGGCCACTTTGTCCGGGTGAACCGGCGACGCCCCATGCCCCCACTCGCGGCGCACGTAGGTGGCAATGGCCGCGATCTGCTCGTCATCGAACACGCCCAGGCCGGGCATCTCCAGTTCGTAGAGTTTGCCCTTGACGGTGATCGGGCCTCCCACGCCGTGCAGGATGATTCGCACCAGCCGGTCGGTCGAGCCCAGCGTCCATTCGGACTCCATCAACGGTGGCGCGAGTCCTTCCTGTCCCTGTCCATGAGGCTGATGACATGGCGAGCATGCAATGGTGTAAAGTTCCCTGCCCAATTCGAAGAGCTTCTGCTCGGATTCGTCCAACGGTTTGATCTCCGGCGGCGCCACGTAACCCGGCTGTCCCGGCCAGGTGATCAACTCCGCCAGCTTCGCCAGTTTGTCCATCGTCGGTTGATCGCCTCGCCGGGCCAGCGCCTGGTATCCCTTCGGTTCGCCGGTGAACAGAATGGGTTTTCTGGTGGTGCCACGGGTTGGCGCGGTTTCCAGCGCGCCATCAATCAGCGCCAGCCGCCGCCACGCCAGTTCGTCCGGTTGATCGGCCGCCATGGCCAGCAAACGGTCCACCCGGCCCGGTCGCGCCTCACGGAAGACGCATTCCCCAAGTTCCTTGAGAAACGCGGTTCTCCCCGATCCCGGCTGTGTCCACTCCTCCAACGCCAGCAACCTTTCCACGAATTCAACCTCCCTCCCCCCCAATCCCGAGATGAGCGCGTGCCGGATGTAACGGTTATCCGCATGACGTCCGGCCAGCGTCGCCATCGCGCCCTCGGCGGAGGCATCCACCGCCTCGCCCAGGGTGAACGCCAGTTGCCAGTGCAGTTCGACATCGCTCTCGCGAAGCAGCGCCAGCAATCGCGGCAGCAGTTCCGCGCGCGTGTCGGCTTCGATCAACAGCGGTTCCGACAATCGCATGGCGGCGATCCGCACCTTGACATGCGCGTCCCGGAGCGCCCCAAAGAGAGTCTCCGTATCGAGATGTCCCATTCCGTCCAGCGTGTAAAGCGCATGCAGCCTTCCGAGGTGGTCTTCTCCCCGCAGCGTCAGTTGTCTCAGCGCGGGAACGGCCCGGGCATCACGCCGCTCCACCAGAAGCCGCTGAGCGGCGTCGCGCCACCAGCCGTTGGGATGGGACAAATGCGCGACCAATTCCGATGAAGCCTCCTTCGACATTCGCGGGCGCGCCACGGGCCGGGTGGATTCATGCGCGACACGGTAAATCCTGCCCAGGCCGACCGGCTTGTCGAGACCGCGATCCTCGATCTGCTTCCGCAGATAGGTCGTCAGATAGATCCGGTGTTGCAGAATGCCCCGGTAAAAATCGACGACATACAGTGTTCCATCCGGCGCGGTGATCATGTTCACGGGACGGAATCGTTCGTCGGTTGAGGCCAGAAACTCGGCCTTGTCGTAGGCGTTTTCCGCGGTCAGCACGCCTTCCTTTTCCGTCACGCGATTGTGCCGGATGAAATTGCCGGAGGGTTCCGGAACGAATCCATCGCCCACCAACTCCGAGGGGAATTGATCGCCCCGATAAACCATCGGCCCGCACGCGGCCGTGAAGCGCGCCAGCATGCCGTCACGCAGCATCGGTTGCTGATATCCACGATTGATGCCGGGCGTGACGCGGATTGGCCAGGTGGATTGATCGCGCGCGATTCGCTCGTTGACGCCCGCGCCTCCATCGAAGTGCGGGTTTCGCTTCAGGTATCGCGCCGGCACAAAATCCCCGCGGAACTGGTCGCTGTTGCCGTTGTAAATCAGCCGTCCGTAATTGTCCTGCGCGATCCCCCATTGCCCGCGGAACACCGTCGTTTCGCTCTTCCACTCGCCCGCCTCGTATCGGAAGCGGACGGTGTGGTTGGCGCTGTAGATCCAGTTGTCCAGCGCCCACAACAGACCGTTGGCCGTGTGTTCCGGATTCTTCTGATCGCCATAGCTGTTGCTCACCTCGGTCTTGCGGTCGGCCTTGCCATCGCCATCCGTGTCCTGGAAAAACCAGAGATACGGCGGTTCGGCCACCAACACCCCGTCCGCAACCAGCGCTAGCGCGCGCGGCATCACCAGTCCGCCCTGGAATACAGTCCGCTGGTCCATGACCCCGTCCCCGTTCGTGTCCTCCAGCACCACGATGTTGCCGACGGGTTTGTCCTCGCCGATCCCATCCGGATTCGGCATGAACCCGCGCATCTCCACCGCCCAGATCCGCCCGTCGGGATCGATCTCGATCTCAACCGGATCATGGATCAACGGTTCGCTCGCAACGAGTTCGAGGCGGAAGCCGGGGGCCAGTTGAAAGGACTTCAACGCCTCCTCGGGCGACAACACGGGCGCGGGGGGAATGATATCCGGCGGCACCAACATCTTTTGCACCTCCCCTTCGCGGTCCCCCTGCTGGGCTTCGACCTTCGAGGTCGCATTGATGCCGATCAGAAGTCCCAGAACCGCGGCGGAGATCCGGCGGGTTCCGATCAAATTCCTTCCCTTCGTGGATTTTAAATGCATGGATATGGCCTGTTAAACATGGGCCGGTCGGGCCCGAATGCAAACGCGTGAGGCGCCACACTAAAAAACCGCGCTTCTACTGCCAAGCGTTTCCCATCTGCCGCCGCATTTTCCTTGTGGTTTCCCGTAACGGATGGCGGCTCGCGATCCTCACGCACGTTGCGCTAGTTTCACACACCTTTTTCCGGAGTTGTCGCGCAAGAACCAAGATTCCGCGCCGATTCCCGGCAATCCTCCACGGACACATGCCCGGCACACATCCTGCGAATTGTGGATCCGCAGTTGGCCATAAGATGCGGAAGCGGTCCCTCGAACTGGAGTCCCGGGGGGCCGCTTCCAATTCTCTTCCTCACTCACGCTTCAACCAGCCGTTGATTCTCATCCAGTCCACCACGCGATCCGGCCAGGTCGTCACCAGTTCCCGCGTCCGCCGAAGTCCGTAACCATGCCCGCCCGTCGCATACACGTGCAACTCCGACGGCACCCCGGCGCGCTCTAATGCCAGATAATAGAACAGCGCATTCTCCACACGCACGCCATCGTCCTGCGCCATGACCAGAAACGTCGGCGGCGTCTCCGCCGTCACTTCCAGTTCCGGCGACACGCGGTCTCCCTCCTCCCGCACGACCAGATACCCCGGATACACCAGGACGGTGAAGTCCGGACGGCAACTCACCGCATCGGCCGCGTCCACCCGGTCGTAGGTCCGCGACTCGTGGTTCGTGCTCAATGCCGCGGCCAGATGCCCCCCCGCGGAAAATCCCAGTACTCCGATGCGTTCCGGATCAATCCCCAGCTCCGCCGCGCGATGACGGACCAGTCCCAAGGCGCGTTGCGCGTCCTCCAGCGGAGCGGCGTATCGCTCGCGGCCCTCGCGGCGCGGCACACGGTATTTCACCAGCACCCCGGTCACGCCCATCGAATTCAGCCATTCGCAAACCTCCACCCGGGAAACCTTTCCACGATCCGGCAAGGATGAATCCACGGCAAGGAATGCTAAGCAGCCGTTCCGTGGGATGCTATCTTGCCTCAAAGTCGAAGTCCCATGAACACCCGGGAAACATTCCGCATCGCCGATTACTATTCCCATCCGGCGGTACGCGAACGGATGCTCGATTTTCTTGGAGGTGAATCGGCCGCAACGGCGACCTGTGTCTATCTCACCGCCGGCGACCTCGCAAATCCCCGGCACCGGGAACCGCTCCCGCCCGACGAGATCGAGCGATGCTGGGCGGAAGGCCGGGATATCAGCCGCTCGCTCTGGGACAGGAAGTGGCTCGTCGCCCATCTCGACATTGAGTATGTGAACTTCGATCGTCCGGACCAACCTTACACGGATCCGGCACGATCCTTCGAACTTCAGAGACCGGTGGAACTGGCAATTCTGGCGACCCTGGCGGACTTCGGAATCGAGCCCTTGCATCTGCTCAGCGGCCGGGGCCATCACTTTGTCTGGTGCATTCTCCAAGGATCGGAGCCTTATCATCAACTGCTTGGACTGGGTTCGCTTCACCCGTCCCTCGATGCTCTCTACGCCCGCCCGCATCGGCCGCACGACGAAACCCTGCCCGCGCCTCTTGGAATGGCGCACGCCGGATTGGGGCTGGTCATCGAGTATCTCGGTCATCGCGTCAGGCAGGCGTGCGTACGCGTCGCCCACGTGCCGGTGGAATTCACCGCCATCGAGGTGGGCTCCGGAACCCGCGGGCGCGAAATGCTCTCCATCGATCTCTCGGAGTATGGTGATCCGCTCACCGCGCGCGTAATCCGCGTTCCCTTCAGCCTGTACCTCAAACCCTGGCAGCAGCGCGGCCTTCTGGGCGAGTCCACCGTGGCGGGGCTCCCGCCATCGTTCCTGATTCCCCTCACGAGCTTGGACACCCGGGAAGGCCTCCGGGTGATGCACCAACTCCCCGCCGTCCAGGATCTGGCGCGGTCCGCCTGCACCCGGATTCCCGATCATACCGAAGGCATGTCGCGTTTGATCCGGGAATACTCCACCTCCGGCCTTGCAAGGTTCCACAAGGACTTCCACTCAATCGACCAGGACCCGCCGTCCGCCTGGCCAGACACCTACGACCGGACCCCCATGGATCCACTCCCGTCGTGTGCCCGGTTTGTTTTGGATCATCCCAACGATCGTCTCCTCCGGCCCGCCAACCTGCGGCGCATCGTCCGCGTGATGATGGCGCTTGGCTGGCACCCGCGGCACATTGCCGGTCTGATCTGCTCGAAGTTCGAGCGTGACCACGGCTGGGGCGGCCTGTGGCGGGGTTATGATCCGTCCTTGCGCGCGGATTTCTATACGCGTCTCTTCGCCGGACAGGTCGTGGCCGCTCAGGATGAGTTGGTCGATTTCAACTGCCAATCCGCCCGGGAGCAACAACTCTGCTACATCGATCACTGCAACGACAACCTGGAACGTTTCAAAACGTCCCTCCTCCATCGGAGAAACCATGAGCGACTGGCCTGTCGGCCTTTCAACCGGCTGCTTCTACCGCAAGAGCCTGTTTGAATGCCTCGAACCCATCCGCCACAGCGGCTTCAGCCTGATCGAGGTCTGCTCCTTCCCGGCACATCTCGATTATCACGATCAGGATGCCGTCCGCCGCGCCTCCGGATTGTTGAACGACCTCGGCATGGAGGCCTACTCCTTCCATGCCCCGTTCGCGGAATCCATCGACATTACCTCGCCCGACAACGGCGTCCGACGTCACGCCGTTGATGAGATTCTTCGGGCGGCCGAAGCCGCGGCCCTTTTACAGGTCGGCCATTTTGTCATTCATCCCGGCCCGGAACACAGCGATCCTCCGGCGGGAGAGGAACGTTTCCGGCGGTTGGAACACGCCGCCGCTTCGCTGAACGAAATCGCCGGACGTTGTCACGACCTGGGCATGAGTTGCGTCCTCGAAAACAAACTCCCTCATCTGATGTTCGGAGATACCCGCGATATTCTCTGGATCCTGGGCGCCATGCGGACCATCCATGCGGGCACCTGCCTGGACACCGGCCATGCCTGGCTCGCGGGTGATCTCTACCACGTCATGCACAAACTGTCTGGCCATCTCCGGATGGTCCATGCCAGCGATAACTCCGGTAACACGGATGACCATCTTCCTCCTGGCGAGGGCCGAATCGACTGGTCGAAGTTTCTCGGCGGCCTGTCCGAAGTTGGTTTCCGCGGCTCGATCATCCTGGAACTCGCGGGCCACAACGACACCGACATCGATTCCATCCTGGCCGGCGCCCGGCGGGGACGCAGCCTGCTGCGATCCATCTCCCGGGGATTGGCGGTGACCGCGCCCCCCACAGTCAGAATGCCCCGACAATAGCCGGGACACCTCGCGACAGGGCCGCCTCCATCGCCGACATCCCACGGCTCCTCCCGAACCTCGCGCCAGCGTTTTGGAGTGCGGTCGTGGGCGAAGCCCTCTACCGCTTTCGAATGCCGAACGGACGTTCATCGAGCGCGCCATCTCCCCACCCGCTCGAAAGCGGCGAATCCGCTCCGCTCCATCCTGCTCTTTACAAGGATTGTCTTGCGCTAAACGCACCGTTCAGGAGGAATGGGAGCGATGCGGGGAATTCCGTTGGCCATTTTTTACCTCCCATCTTTTACCAGCCCCATTTGCGCCAGGACCGGGCGAGGGCAAAGGTAAAAGATCAGGGGTAAAAGATGAAACGGCGGGAGAGGTGCGATCGGATCCTGTTCCGGGATCGAAAGCAGGACGGCTGGAGCATCAATTGTCAATAATCTGGATGCGACCCCATTGCTTCTTTAATTTGGGAATCAGCGGAAAGTATCCGCCATCCGCCGTGCCTCTCGTTCCACTCGACTTTTGCGGGGTGCTTCCATAATTTTCAGCGCATGAATCTCCCAAGCGCGTTTGCGGCCGCCGCGGCCCGTCATCCCGACAAACCCGCCCTGTACCACGGCCAGGACGAATTCACCTACCGGCAACTCCATGACCAGACCGCCTGGCTGGCCCATCGCCTGGTGTCCGATTTTGAAATCCGCCCCGGCGACCGTGTCGGCGTCTGGTTGAAGAACTGTCCGCAGTTCGTTCCCGCCCTCTTCGGGTCCCTGCAGGCCGGCGCCGTCGTGGCTCCCATCAACAACTTTCTCAAGCCCGACGAGGTCCATTACATCCTCCAGGACGCCGACGTTCGCGTGCTCATCACCGATGGCGCCCAGCCCGAGGCTCTCGAACAATTGCAATCCCTCCGCCCCAATCTTCGCATATTCCCCATTGAGGAGATTCCTGATCAGCCGGAGCGGATTGCGCCCCCCGCCTGCAATCGCTCCGAAAGCGATCTTGCGATTCTGATCTACACCTCGGGCACTACCGGACGGCCCAAGGGCGCTATGCTTTCCCATGGCAACCTGCTTCACAATCTCGAGAGCTGCAGGAAGGTGCTTGAAGCCGCCGACATGGACCGTTTCGTGGTGCTGCTGCCGATGTTCCACAGCTTCATGCTCACCGTGTGCGTGCTTCTCCCGCTGATCATCGGAGGCTCGCTCGTGGTGATCAAGTCGCTGCATCCGCCCAAAAACATCGTGCAGGAAATCGTCGCCCGCCGGGCCACCATCCTCCCCGCCGTCCCGCAGTTCTTCCGCACCCTGACCCAGGCGACGCTGCCCCCGGATCTGCCCCTGCGTCTTTGCATCAGCGGTGGCGCCCCGTTGCCCGGGGAAATCCTGAAGGAATTCACCGCCAAATATCCGTTCCCACTGCTCGAAGGCTACGGTCTCAGCGAAGCCAGCCCCGTGGTTTCGTTCAATCCCATCCAGGGCCCGTGGAAGGCGGGGTCCATCGGCGTGCCCGTCCATGACGTCGAGGTCAGCATTCAGGACGATTCCGGCAACCTTCTTCCCCCGCAACAGACCGGTGAAGTCTGTGTCTGGGGCGGGAATGTCATGCAGGGTTACTGGAATCAACCCGAGGAACCCGCCAAAGTCCTGCGCAACGGCTGGCTGCTCACCGGCGACATCGGCCATCGCGACGAGGACGGATATTTCTTCATCACAGATCGCAAGAAGGACATGCTTCTGGTCAACGGCATCAATGTGTATCCTCGCGAAATCGAGGAGGTGATCTACCGGTTCCCAGGCATCCGCGAAGCCGCGGTCATTGGCCAACCGGATCCCCGGAAGGGCGAACAACCCCTGGCCTTCGTCGCGGTCAATGAAGGCGCCGCCGTCGATGAGAAGGCCCTGCTGCATTTCGTCCGCGAACACCTCGCCGATTACAAGGTGCCGCGCCGGGCGATTGTCCTGCCGGCGCTGCCGCGCAACGCCACGGGCAAGATCCTCAAGACCGCCCTGCGCGACCTTCCCACCTGATCGAAACCCGGATCCCACTCGTTGAGGAGAGCGGGCGGGCGCTTGCGAAAACAACCCCGCACCGCATTCGCATCAGATTGTACCATAACCACTTGCCCCACGTACCCCGGGGGTTGAGCAGTGTGGGTTTTCCCGTTGACGCTGCCGACAGGCGGCTCGTAAGCTACCCGCCATTACTGCGAAGGCGCGCGGGGCGTCGTTTTGGCAGAAATCATCTTATGCCAGAAGGATATTGCGTTAAATGCAAGGCCAAGAAGGAAATTGCCGATGCCGTTGAGGAGGTCATGAAGAACGGGCGCAAGGCCATCAAAGGCAAATGCCCGACCTGCGGTGTCGTCATGTTCAAAATCCTGGGCGGCAAGGCGGCGACCACCGAAACCCCTGAACCCTCCAAACCGTCCACACCCGACGCCCCCGGTTGACCGCTTCTATGTCGCAACAACTCGCCTACGTCATCATCACCCCGTATTCCCTGCACAAGTCCCGCACCGGCGGGATTTTTGCGCGTCTGATCACCCGCACCGGACTGGAACTGGTGGGTGCCAGAATGTTCGCCCCCGGCGAATCCCTCGTCCACGAATACGCCGAAACCATCGTCTCCTCCGATGATCCCCAGGACCGCCGCATTCAGGAGTTGATCCGAGAGTATATTCTTCACAATTTCGCTCCCGACCCGAAGACCGGCCGCCGGCGCCGGGTCATGCTGCTCCTTTTTCAGGGGGAAGATGCCGTCCGCAAGATCCGTTCGGTGGTCGGCCACATCTACGCCAACCGGCGCGGTGGCGAAACCATCCGCGACACCTTTGGGGATCTGATCGTGGATGAACACGACCAGGTGCGCTATTTCGAACCGGCCGTGCTCGCGGCCCCAACCCTGCAGGAAGCCAGGACCAAACTCGCCATCTGGTCGCGCCACTCCGACACCGACGGCGGCATCCTCAAGGACGTCGTGCATTACGGACCCGGCGACATCCCCCAACGCACCCTCGTCCTCATCAAGCCGGACAACTTTCGCTTCCCCACGGGACGGCCCGGGAATGTGATCGATTTCTTCTCCCGCACCGGCCTCTACATGGTGGGAATCAAGGTCCACCAAATGAGCGTCGCCCAAGCGTCCGAATTCTACGGCCCGGTCAAGGAGATCCTTCGAACGCGCCTCAAGGAAGTGGTGGCCACCCGCGCCAAAGCCGCCCTGGAGCGCGAATTCGGATTCGCCATTCCCGCCGCCGGCGAACAACAACTCGGCGAAATCCTCGGACCGGTTTTTGGCCACAATCAGTTCGAGAACATCGTCCGCTTCATGGCCGGCCGCGCGCCCGGCGAATGTCCCCCGGAGGAGCTGCACCAACCCGGAAGCGAGAAATGCATCGCCATCGTTTATGAAGGGGTGGACGCGGTGCGGAAGATTCGCGACGTGCTCGGACCGACCGATCCCTCGAAGGCGCCGCCCGGTTCGATCCGCCGGGAATTCGGCCAGAACATCATGGTCAATGCCGCCCACGCCAGCGACTCCGAGGAGAACGCCGCGCGTGAGATCAAAATCGTGTACGTGGCGGAAAACAACATCCGCAAGGTCGTGGAACAATTCGAACCGGCCGGATCAGTCCCCGCCGCCTGATCCCTCCCCCGCCGCGTGCCACGCATGGGCGCCCGCCCGCAAGCGCTCCAACAGACCCTGGTCCGCCGCCGGAAACCGGTAGCTCTCCAACTCCTCCATCGTCACCCACGCGATTGCGTGACATCCCAGCGGGCGGGGTTCGCGACTCAGCCATCGACACCGGAAGAACCGCAGATGCACGCGCTTCTCCGGGTATTCATGGGTGATCGACTCCAATTCCTCCAAAACCTCAAACTCCGCCCCCAATTCCTCCGTGAGTTCACGCGCCAGGCACGCCTCGAAACTCTCCCCCGGCTCGCGCTTTCCTCCGGGGAACTCCCAAAGCCCCCCCAGATGCGACCCGGGGGGCCGTTGGGTGATCAACAATCTGCCTTCCCGAAACACCACCGCGGCCGCCACTTCAAGGGTGGGTGATGCGCCGCCTCCCGCGGATCCGGCCCCTTCAATTGCGGCACGTTCGCGTGGTGCGCCGCCGTCGCTCATCGCCCGATGCTCTTGTAAATGAAGCCCAGCCGCTCCATTTCCCCGGCATCAAAAAGGTTCCGCCCATCGAACAGAATCGGATGCGTCAAACCCTTCCGAGCGCGCTCCAGGTCCAGTTCCTTGAACTGCGGCCATTCGGTCGCGATCACCAGCGCGTCGCACCCCTCCGCCACCTCGTTCATGTCCTCCACATAGGTGACGTCCTTCAGCACCGACCGCGCCTTCTCCATCGCCTTCGGATCATGCACGCGCAGCCGCGCTCCCTCCTGCTGCAGGCGGAGACACAGATCAATCGCGGGCGACATCCGCACGTCATCCGTGTTCTGCTTGAAGGCGAGTCCCAGCACCCCGATGGTCTTGTCCTTGAGCACCCACAGGGTGTCGATGATCTTCTTGACGAACCGGTCCATCTGGCCGGCGTTGATCCTCTGCACTTCCTTCAACAA
>DATKEE010000445.1:0-5609 GCA_035544555.1 Candidatus Methylomirabilota bacterium | reverse complement strand
CTCCACACATTCCTTGGCATTGACGGTTCGGATATTGTTCCCGATCACCCATCCCCTCCCCGCACCAGCAACCGCAGGCTGTTGACCACCACCACCACGGTGCTTCCTTCGTGCCCCAACACCCCCACCGTCAGCGAAAGCTGCCCCGACAGCGCCGCAAGGCCCAGGACGACGACGGTGCCGAGCGAGATCAGCAGGTTTTGCCGGATGATCCGGCGGGTGCGGCCGCTCAATTGAAAGGCCGTGAGAAAGTTCTCCAATCGATCATGCATCAAGACAATGTCCGCCTGCTCCAGGGCCGCGTCCGACCCGCGGGCGCCCATCGCCACCCCCACCCGCGCCGCCGCCAGACTCGGCGCGTCGTTCACCCCATCCCCGATCATCGCCACACGCTCCCCACGCCCCGCCAGTTCACGCAACACGTCCACCTTGCCCTCGGGACTCAAACCCGAACGGACATCATCCAGTCCCAACTCCTTTCCCAGTCGGTCAGCCACCTGGCCGCGGTCCCCGGTCAGCACCACCGTCCGCAGCCCCAGTTCGCGCAACCGCCGCACCAATCCAGCCGCCTCGGGCCGCGCCTCGTCACGCAATAAAACCCTTCCCACCAGGGTTCCCGCCACCAACCACACCTCCGAGAATCCCCGCTCCTCCTCCGCACCGGCGCCGCGCAGTGGCGTCCCCGACTCCTCCTCCACCCACTCGCGCCGGCCCAGGAACACCCCATCCTCCCCAAGGCGCGTCCGCAAGCCGAGACCCGGCAGGGACTCGACCTCGCCCACCTCGGCCACTCTCAATCCCCGCCTCCGGCCATCCCGCGTGATGGCCCGCGCCAGCGGATGGTTCGAAAGCCGTTCCAGCGAATACGCCAGAACCGCCACCTCGTCCTCGCGTCCGGGCGGAATGCTCTCCACCAACTCCACCCGCAGTTCCCCCGTCGTCAAGGTCCCCGTCTTGTCCATCGCCACCAGCGTCGTGTCCGCCAGTCTCTCCAGCGCCGCCCCCCCTCGAAACAAAACCCCTCTGCGCGCCGCCCAGGCAATCGCCGCCAGGATCGCCGAGGGAATCGACAACACCAGCGCGCACGGCGACCCCACCACCAGCAACGTCATCGCCCGATAAAACGCGCTGGCCGTCTCGGGCGTCGAGACAAACGGAGGCCGGCTCCACACGAGCCACCACACCAGGAACATCCCCAGCGACAACCCCAGCAACCCGTAGGTGTAGGGCGTGCCAAATCGATCTGTGAATCGTTGCACCGGCGCCCGGCGTTGCTGCGCCTCGCGGATCAGTTGAATCACGCGCTGAATGGCGCTCTCCCCCGCCGGCTTCAACACCCTCGCCTCGACCGCTCCCCAGAGATTCAGCGTGCCCGCAAAGAGAACGTCCCCCCGCTGCTTTTCGGCCGGCACGGATTCACCGGTGAGTGTGGATTCATCTACCGCTGTGCGTCCCTCGCGCAATTCCGCGTCCGCCGGAAACAGTTCGCCCGACCGCACCAGGATCCGCATGCCCGGAATCAACCGCTCCACCGGCACCAACCGCTCGCCTCCCTCCTCGATCAGGGTGGCCGTCCGCGGCGCCGCGCGAAACAACGACCGAATCTCCCTTTCGGTCCGGCCCATCGCGTAATGTTCAAGCGCGCCCGACAACGAGAACAGGAACAACAACACCGCCCCTTCCCCCCAGGCGCCAATCGCGGCACTCCCCCCTGCCACCGCCAGCATCAGGAAGTGCACGTCCACCACTCCCCGATGCAACCGCTTCCACACCTCGCTCGCCGCAAACCAACTGCCGGCAACGTAAGCCGCGATGAATAGGATCGGCACCCCCCGTTCCCACGGAAACAGCCATCCCGCCAGCCCCAGCAGCCCGCAGATCACCGCCGCCAGCATCTGCCCCTTCCACTCCCGTTCGTAATCAGCCTCCTCCGGTTCCAAGGTCCGGCGCGGAACCAGCCTCGGCCAGGACACCTTCCGCCATCGCCAGAAACGCGGAGCCGTGGAACACGTGGGGCGCGCAAGGGTCGTCCATCCTTCCTCCTGGCTCAACGTGAATCCCGCGGGAGGTTGGCCGGCATGCAAGCGCGGGCAGTCCCCGCACTCGGATTCCCCCAGCAAAAGCCGGCAACCCTCTTCGCCTTCACTTTCCCCTGCCCCTTCCCCCTTCAAACGCGCCGCCACCCGCTCCTCCAATCCGGCATCCGTCACCCCCAGCGTCGCAATCGTCACCTGTTGATCAGCGGGATGAAATCGAATCGCTTGAAGTCGCGGTTCCTCCTCGAGCGCGGCTTGCGCCGCCTCCAACAGACAATGCCGGTCTTGACCGGGAGCAATCACATCGAAACTGGCATGGACCCTTGCGGTCCCGTGCAGCCGCATCGTCTCCACAACCCCTGCCGCCTGACGCCGGAATTCAAAGCGACCGCATCCCGCGTCCGCGGCTCAAAACTTCCGCCGCGGCACCACGGACACCACATCCGCCAACGCGCAAGGTTCAGGCGGTCACCGCCGATTGCCGCCCCTGGCGACGAACCTCCTCCCGCTTCTGAGTCTCCCGGCTTCGCGGCCGCGTCTTTGGTTCGGGCGCTTCTTCCGACTTCGCTTCCTCCTCGCGCAGGAAGTGTCTGAGGATCGCCACATAAGTGACGGCTATGGCCACCGTCACCAGGAATACAATCAATCCGCCCAAGTGAAACATAAGTGCCTCGCATTTGAGGTTATCGGGATCCCGCGGCTTCGTCGCGGACCAGTCACGATCAACGGTAGCACATTTGCCTCAGGTCCCAACCCGGCGCCTCCCGATTCTTGCCCGCCCCACACCGCTTCTTGCCTTCCCACTCATCCTGTCCCTGCCCTTTCCAGATCGTCCCATGTCCCTCCGCGGACAACTCTTGATAACCGGCGTCTCCCGTGTACGTTGGGCCACTCATTCAAGTGTTCATTCGGCGAACGCCGCCCCAACAAAAGCCCATCGACGACAATGCCCACCTACGAATACATCTGCGGGAAGTGCGGAAAGCGGTTCTCCAAGTCACTGACCATTACCGAGCATGATCGGCGCAGGGTCAACTGCCCGAAATGTTCCAGCAAACAGGTCAACCAGCGCGTCCAGCCGTTCTTCGCCACCACCAGCCGGAAAAGCTGACACGGCGCAAGGAGAGGAGGTCACGCTCCGGAACTCGCCGGCATCCGCCCGATCCACAATCGTGACCGCCCACCGCGGGTCATGGCTTCAGCACGTAGCGGGAAATCAATTCCTGATCGCGCAGATACAGCCGCCCCCCGCTGATGACGGGATGCGTCCATATCTTGCCGCGCGGACTCCGCCGGTCACTCTGGGCCTCCAGCTTGAAACGTCCGTGCTCCTCCCACCCCGACGTCGAAGCCTCCGCCAGCACCATCGTGCCGGAGTTCTCCTCCAGGCAGTAGAGCCTGCCGTCGGCGTAGGTCAACGGTCCCTTGCCCAGCGCGCCACGCTCGCTCCAAACCGCCTCGCCAGTCATGAAATTCTGGCACGTCCAGCCCTCCGAATCCGAATACCCGTAAATGTGCCCCTCCAATAGCACCACACCCCCATGGTGGTTCTCCATGACGTTGTTTCGATACACCCGCGACACTTCGTTGCCCGGATCAATCCTCACCAACATGCACCCCACATCGTAGCCCGACGTCACATACACGTGGTTCTCATGAAACACCGGCGTCGGAATCACCGCCGTGCGACCCGGCCAGTCCACCTGCCAGCGCAGACTCCCATCGGCCGCGGCCACTCCGGCCAGCCGCTTTTCAAACAACTGGATATACTGCCGCTCCCCGTGCACATCGGCCGCGATGACGGAACTGTAATGGGCCGAATCGGTCAGCCCTTCCGATTGCCAGATCACATCGCCAGTCTCCTTGTTCAAGGCCACAATCGACCCATCGCTTCCTCCCGGCGTGCACACCACCCGGTCGCCGTCCACCAGGATCGACTCCGCGTAACCCCAGTTCGGCACCTCTCCTCCCAGGCTTCGCATCGCCTTCCTCCACACCACACGACCGTCCGCCGTGTCCACACAGATCAAATCCCCCCTGCCCCCCAGCGCATAAACACGGTCTCCATCCACCGTGGGCGTGCTGCGCGGTCCGTCCCCCCAACTGTTGTTGAGAAACACGCCAATCGACGTGGCCCACAGCTCGCGCGGCCCCGAAACATCCAGCGCAATCAGATACTCCTCCGGACCACGCGCCCCCAGCACATACAGCCGGTCCCCGACCACCGCGGGCGAGGAGTACCCCAATCCGGCCTCACGAAACACCCACTCCCTCTCCGGTCCCCCCTCCGGCCACGCCTTCAGCAAGCCGGTCTCCGGCGAAACCTCGTTGCGGTCCGGCCCGCGCCATTGCGGCCAGTCGGACGACTGCAGCGGCGACAGGCACGCAACCGACATCGCGGCGGCAAGAATCAGTGGGGAAACCGATGGGATGTTATGTTTCATTCGCATTTGAATCACTTTGGATGGTTTGACGCGGAAATAGCTAACACAGGATCGCTCGGGAACAAATCACTTGTCGCCACTTTTTCAGGTTGATCACGACCGGCGCGGGAGAAATCATCCCAACTCGCGTTCCTCAGACAGGCCGGCCCGCCCGGACTGGCGGACACTCCCGGGGTTCCATTCGCAGCGCGGAAAAGAATCCGCCCGCCTTCGCCAGCGTTTCCCCGTATTCGGCCTCCGGTTCGGAATCAGCCACAATACCCGCCCCCGTGTGGAAGTACACGCGCGCTCCCAGGCACACCGCCGTCCGAATCAGGATGCTCAACTGGCTCTCCCGGTTGAACCCAAGATACCCAAGGCAACCCGTATAGGGACCACGCGTCACCGGCTCCAGTTCGTCAATGATCTGCATCGCCCGGATCTTCGGCGCCCCGGTGATGCTGCCGCCGGGAAAGCAAGACGCAAACGCCGCCGGATGGGTTACGTCCCTCCTCAATCGTCCCTCCACCGTGGAAACCAGATGCTGCACGTGCGGATACCGCTCCAGACGCACCAACTCCGGCACCTGCACCGATCCGTATTCGCACACCCGCCCCAGATCGTTCCGCAGCAGATCCGTGATCATCACCAATTCCGCCAGCTCCTTCGCGCTCGTCTGCAGCTCATACGCAAGCTGCGCGTCCCGCGTCGGGTCCGCCGACCGCGGACGCGTTCCCTTGATGGGTCGTGTCACCACCTGATGCCCGCTCAACCGCAGGAACATTTCCGGCGACGACGACACCACTTGAAATTCCCCGGCATCGAGATAAGCCGAGAACGGCGCGGGCGACACCGCGGTCAATCGTTGAAAAAACTCCCATCCCCCCACGCCGCAACCGGCTTCCAACCGATGCGACAGGTTCGCCTGATAGATGTCGCCCGCGCGGATGTAAGCCCGCACCCGTTCCACCCGCTTCACATAATCACCGCGCGAAAGACTCGAGCGCGCGTCCGATCCCGTCTCCGGTCCGCCACCGCGAGGAACCGTCGAAACCCGTGCCGTCATCCCGGACTTTTCTCCGCAACGCGGCTTCCAAAAACCCATCTGCCGCCGCGCCGCCGCCTGTGACCGCGATCCGTCCGCGGTCAA
>DATKEE010000444.1:0-3656 GCA_035544555.1 Candidatus Methylomirabilota bacterium | reverse complement strand
AACAAGCGTCCCTCGGCAAGGACCGGCGAGCCGAAGAAGTTGCCGCCGACGCGTTCCTGCCATTTGATTTCGCCGGTCGGAGCGTGGACACAAGTGAGGATTCCGCCGTCGCTCCAAAGGAAGAGAAGTTCGCCGACGGCGACGGGGGTGGGGACGTAGGGGGCGGAGCGGCGGATTTCGTAGGCGAGTTGCGGCTGCAAGTCATTGCCGGCTGGAGGGCGGATGGCGACGACATAGTTGCCGCCGCCGCCGCTGCCGCAGGAGCCGATGATCAAGCCGGAGGCGACCACGGGGGAACTGACGCTGCGTTTGTCGAATGCGTCCGTGTATTCCCAGATGAGCGAGCCGTCGTCCGGATCGATGGCGGAGATGCCGTGGGCTTCGCTGTTGAACAGGAGGGCGGGTCTGCCACCTTCCGGATGAAAGACACAGGGAGTGGAGTAGGCGGCACCCGCGCTGCGTCGTGGAGTCCGCCAGAGTGTTTCACCGGAACGGGGATCGACGGCGATCAGAAAGCTTTCACCATCCTGATCGTTGGCAAGGATGAGCTTGTCCTGGTAGAGCATCGGGGAGATGCCATCGCCGTGCTGGGTGCGGTAGGGGCCCAGGTTCCGTTTCCAAACCTCATTGCCGTCATGATCCAGAGCGACCAGGTTCAGTCGGTCCGGGGTGGCCCAGCAAAAGTAAACGCGTTCAGCATCCGCGGCGGGCGAGGAGGAGGCGAAGCTGTTGAATTGATGCTGCCTGTAGGGCGCGAAGGGATGGTCCTTTTGCCAGAGAAGGGCGCCGGATTCGGCGTCGATGCCGAGAAGCGAGATCCCGCCGGATCCCAGAGTGGTCGTGAGGAAGATGCGATTGGCCCACAGGATGGGCGAGCTGTGGCCGCCGCCCGGGAGGGGGATCTTCCAGTGGTAATCGCCTTCGTTCCAGGTGGTGGGGATGGTGGTGGCTGGGCTGATGCCGGTGCCGTTGGGTCCGCGGAAGCGCGGCCAGTCCTGGGGGAAGGCAACGTCGGTCAGCAGAGGAGCGAGCAGGGTGAACGGGAGTAACGTGAAAGGGAATCGTCGCGGATGCATGGCGGGAACAGGGCTGGACAGATGAGCGAATTGACGGATGACGAGCCGGCAGTCTATCCGGGTCTGTCGGGAAGAAAAGCCTTTATCGCGCGGGCTCGGCGGCTTCGTCGAGGCACTCGCGCACGGTCTGGGCGAGGGTCTGCGGGAGAAAGGGCTTCGGGAGGAAGCGGATTCCGGGGCCCTTGGGGACCTCCTTGCCGATGGTGTCGGTGTAGCCGGTCGAGTAGATGATGCGAAGGCCGGGTTTGTCGGCGAGCAATTGCGCGGCGAGTTCGGTGCCGCTGAAGCCATCGGGGAGGACCATGTCCGCGAGGAGCAAATGGATGCGTTTGCGGTGGGATTTCCAGAGGCGGAGGGCCTGCGCACCGGTGGAGGCATCGAGAACCTGGTAGCCGTACCATTCGAGCATGTTGCGGAGCGCCTCGCGGAGGCTGGCTTCGTCCTCGACGAGCAGGACGGTTTCGGAGCCATGGTGGTCGATGGCGCCGGTATCCGGCGCGAAGGTGCTGGGGGGTTCGGCCTTGCTGAGGGGGAGGAGAATGGAAAAGGTGGTGCCGCGGTTGAGTTCCGTATCCACCTCGATCCAGCCCAGATGTTGTTTGACGATTCCGAACACGGTGGCCAGTCCGAGACCGCTGCCCTGGCCTTTTTCCTTGGTGGTGAAGAAAGGTTCGAATATGCGCGGCAGGATATCGGACGGGATGCCGCTGCCCGTGTCGCTGACCTGGAGCCGGACGAAGCTTCCGGGACGGGCCTCCGGGTAGCGGGAGGTGTTTGGCGTATCCACGTTGACGATATTGGTCGAGAGGTGGATGCGGCCTCCGTCCGGCATGGCGTCACGGGCGTTGAGGGTGAGGTTGAGGATGACCTGTTCGAGCATCATGGTGTCGCCGCGGAAGAGCGGCTCATCGGGGCAGTAGTTGAAGTCGAGGGTGAGATGTTCCCCGATGAGCCGGTGGAGCATCTTGTCCATGTCAGCCAGGACGTGGTTGAGATCGAGGATCTGGAATCGCATCGGTTCCTTGCGGCTGAACATGAGCAATTGCCTGGTCAGCTTCGCGGCGCGTTCGGCGGAGGAGAGGATTTTCCGCATGGATTCGCTGGTTTTGGCGTCGAACTTCCCCTGGGCGAGCAGCAGGGTGGCGTAGCCCTTGATGACGATGAGGAGGTTGTTGAAGTCGTGGGCGACACCTCCGGCGAGCTGGCCGATGGCC
This sequence comes from Candidatus Methylomirabilota bacterium, assembly GCA_035544555.1. Lineage (GTDB taxonomy): Bacteria > Verrucomicrobiota > Verrucomicrobiia > Limisphaerales > DATKEE01 > DATKEE01. The sequence continues at coordinate 1,366 of DATKEE010000444.1, read as the reverse complement.
TCCATCTTCTGGGACTGACGCAATTGCTCCTCGAGTTGGCGGCGTTCGGTGATGTCGCGTGCCACGGTCTGGAACTCGAGCGTCCGGTTGTTTGCGTCGAAGAGGCGGCGGGTGGTGCAGGCGTGCCAGGTGACACGACCGTCGGGACTCAGGATTTTGCAATCGTACGAGGCGACGGGATTGTCGGGGGGGAGGGCGGCGAAGTCGAGGGCCAGGATGGGACGCTCATCGGGGGTGAAGAGACGGAGCGGATTCCGGCCAAGGAGGTCGGCGGAGGCCTTTCCGAGAAACCGGCAGCAGGCATTATTGATGAAGGTGAGGCAGCCGTCGGGAGTGAAGCGCCAGATCAGTTCGGTTTGGTCGGCGACGACGGCGCGCAACTGACGTTCGCTTTCGCGGACGGAGCGTTCGGCCCTGCCGCGTTCGCAGGAGATGGCGGCGAGGAGGAGGTTGGTGACGGCGAGGACGCCGATGTAGCTGCCGATGAGGAGGACGCTTTCCTCATCGGAGCCGGTGAAGAACGGGCCGCGATCCCGGAGGAGGTCATAGATGGCGATGGAGGAGACCAGGAGGGTGCTGGTGGTGGCGCCGCGCTGTCCGAAGCGAAGGGCGGCCCAGACGAGGAACGGATAGGGGAGAAAGGCGAGCGGATAGTTCTGGATGCCGTAAACGTACCAGGAGTTGAAGGAGATCAGGGTGCCGGCCACGAGGCAGGCGAGACAGGCGAGGGCTTCGAACACGCGCCGGGGATCCCATTGAATCCGGGAAGGGGTGCCCCAAGCGAGCATGAAGGGGGAGATGACGAGCACGGCCATCGCGTTGGCAGCCCACCAGTGCATCATGCTTCCGAAGAGTTCATTCCAGGCGAGGGTGCCGGAATGGACGAGACTGACCGCGTTGGACGCGGCGTTGACCGTGGTGCCCAGGAGACAGGCCATCAGAACGAAACCGGCGACGTCATGGACGCGTTCCATCGCATTTTGAAACCGGACGAAACGCTCGAGCAGATAGAAGCAGACGATGGCGCCGATGACGTTGCCGAGGATTGTGCCGAGAGTGAAGAGGCCGAGCGGGATTCCATTGACCACGGCGAACAGAAGTGTGCCCAGCGCGACGCCGGGCCAATAGCGGTAACCGAACAGGAGGATTGCACCCAGGGCGATACCGGCGGGCGGCCAGACCAGGGAGATGGTCCCGTCCTGGAACAGCACCTCGGTGCCGACAATGCCACCGACGAGATAGAAGGCGGCCAGGACGAGGATGCGGGTCAGAATGCTCAGGTTTCGGGCGCTCATGCCAAATGCGCGGAGGCGCGTCTGCCAGAGATGGGACAGTTGCAAAGGTGTTTGGGAACTCCACTCCGGAT
>DATKEE010000443.1:0-4831 GCA_035544555.1 Candidatus Methylomirabilota bacterium | reverse complement strand
GAATCGATTGAGCAGGATCAGGCCGGCCGCGCCAAGGAGAATGATCATCAGCGATGGCAGCGCGCTTTCCTGAATGCGCCCCTCGCTGGCCATGCCAAAGGCAATGGTCGCCAGCGTCTCGAAGTTCGCCGGTCGGAGGATCAACGTCAACGGCAGTTCCTTGAGAATGTCCACGAACACGAGCATCAGCGCGGCAAGGATGGTCCCGCGCAGCAACGGAAGGTTCACCCGCCAGAGCGTGGCCAGCGGCGGTTTGCCCAGGACCCTCGACGCCTCGTCCAGGCTGCCGCAGATCCGGTCCATGCCGGCGTGCAACGGCTGAAACGACACCGCGAGAAAGCGCACGATGTAGGCGAATCCGATGGCCAGCAGGGTGCCGCTCAGAAAGACAGCGGGCAACCCCAGCCGGCCTCCCCAGCCTGAGAGCCGTTCGTCAAACCATCCCAGACAAATCATCACCCCAAGCGCCACCACCGCCCCCGGCACCGCGTAACCCATCGTGGCCAGCCGGCTCAACGCGCGCAGCCAGCGCGTATTGTGAAGCTTCCACGCGTACGCGAACAACAACGCGACCAGCGTCAGCACCGCCGCCGTCGCCAGCGACAACCATAGACTGTGCCCGAAATGCTGCCATGATCGCAGCAGGCGCGCGTTCCCAAGCGCCGCCGCCCAGTGAGTCAGTTGCAACAGCGGAATGAGAAAACCGATGCAGAATGGAATCAGGCAGACCCCGCACGCCAGCGCGCCGCGTCCGCGCGTCAATCGGCGACGGGCCAGTGGCCGGGCATGCGAGGAGTCCTCGGCGAATCGGGCCCGACCCCGTTGAAAATGCTCCGCCACAAGGAGCGCGAAGATCACCACCATGATGATCCCCGCCAGCCGCACCGCCGACGCCCGGTCGCCCAAGCCGAACCAGGTCCGGAAGATGCCCTCCGTCAGCGTCGGCACGCCGAAGAAGTGCACCGCGCCGTAATCGTTGACCACCTCCATCACGATCAGACTCAGGCCCGCCACGATGGCCGGACGCGCCAGCGGCAGCGCCACCGTCAGGAACACGGCGCCCGGCCGGCGTCCAAGTATCTGCGCCGCCTCGATCACCGATCCCTGTTGGCGGCTGAAGGAGGCGCGCGCGCTGATGAAGAGATACGGATACAACACGCCCGCCATCAGCAGCGACAGCAGACCGTAACGCAACAGCATCTCGGACTGAAAATAGACATCCGGACCCAGGTTGCCGCGAATCCAGACCAACAAAGGGATCGCCGCCTCGGGCACCTTGTAATAGGCGAAGGCCGCGACGTAAGTGGGAATCGCCAGCGGCAGGATGAGCCCCCACTCGAAGAATCGACGCCCCGGAAATTCAAACGCCGCCACCAGCCACGCCGCCGGCAGTGCCATCAACAGGGAAAGCACCGAGACCGCGAGGATCAGAATGAGCGTGTTGACGACGTACGTGCTCAGGACCGTCCGCGCGATGTGCGACCACTCGGGGCCGGCGCGTCCGAGACCCATCAGGACGGCGGCCATCGGCAGGAGGATCAGCAGGGCCAGTACGGCAGTCGAGGAGGACCAGAAATCCACCTCGTGTCGAAAACGTCGCTTCAGCCAGGCCGGCATGGGTCATTCCCAACCGGCGCGATTGAATGTCCTCACCGCTTCCTCGTTCAATTCGCCCAGCACCGACAGATTCAACGAATCCTCCTTGAATCGGCCCCACTGCTTCTGCAGGTCCGACCACTCCACCGAAGTGGCGACGGGATACTCGGAGGTCGATGTCGGAAACACCGCCTGTGCCTCGTCCGAAGCCAGGAATTCGAGGAACTGCACGGCCGCCTCGCGGTTGTCGGAAGCTTTGGTGACGCCGGCGCCGCTGATGTTCACGTGCGTGCCGCGGCCATCCTGATTGGGGAAGAAGACCGCGATCTTCTCCGCCGCCGCGCGATCCGCCGCCTCACTCGAGTTGACCAGAAGGCCCAGGTAGTAGGTGTTGGCGATGGCGATGTCCCCAAGGCCGGCCGCAACCGCGCGCATTTGATCGCGGTCGCTGCCCTGCGGAGGGCGGGCCATGTTGCGTCGCACCGCCCGCGCCCATTCCTGCGCCTTCTGACCGCCATGCTCGGCAATCATCGAGGCCATCAGCGACTGGTTGTAGATGTTGGCCGAGGAACGCACCAGGATGCGGCCGCGCCACCGGTTGTCCGCCAGGTCCTCATAGGTGGAAAGTTCCGACGGTTTCACGCGGTCCTTCGCGTAAACGATCACACGCGCGCGCTTGGTGAATCCGAACCAATGCCCCTCCGGATCGCGTAACGCGGACGGAATCCGCGCGGCAAGTGTTTTGGACTCCACGGGCTGGAGGAGTCCCTCCTTCTCGGCGCGCACCAGGCGCCCGGCATCGGCGGTGATCAGGACGTCCGCCGGCGTATTGGCGCCCTCGGCCTTCAGGCGCTCGATCAATTCGTCCGCGCCCGCCTTGACCACATTCACCCGGACGCCGCTCCGCTTCGTAAACGCATCGAACAGGGCGTCGTCGGCCTCGTAATGCCGGTGACTGTAGAGGGTGATCTCGCTCGCGGCCGCCGGCAGGGCAAGACCGGAGGCCAGCAGAAGGACGGACAGTAATTTCATGAACGGCAGGATAGCATGCGATTGAGACGCAGTTGCAATTATTAATTTCAGGGTCGAAAAAGGGAGGCAATGGGGTCGCAACTAACGAGGCATCAATGGGCGGCACTTCCCCCTTTCCCGGCTCGGGTGTACAGGGCAGATTCGCCTCGTGACTGATTCGCTGGTCGTCAATGAGATTTATCCGAGCCTGCAGGGCGAAAGCACGTTCGCCGGACTGCCGTGCGTCTTCGTGAGGCTGACGGCGTGCAATCTTCGCTGCTCGTATTGCGACACCGCCTACGCGTTCGGCGAGGGAACGAGGATGCCGGTCGCGTCCGTGCTGGCCGAGGTGCTTCGTCTGGCGGAGAACCTTCACTCAGGAGAGAAGGAGGGCGCCCCGGGCGGAACGGGGGAAGCGGCGGTTGGCGTCGGGCGCCTGCCGCTGGTGGAATTGACGGGCGGCGAGCCGTTGCTGCAACCGGCCGCGCTGCCGCTGATGGCGTCCCTGTGCGATGAGGGGTTGACGGTGCTGCTGGAGACCAGCGGGGCGTTGGACATCACAAAGGTGGACCCGCGTGTGCGCCGTATCATGGATTTGAAATGTCCGGGCAGCGGCGAGTCATCGAGGAATCGATGGGAGAATCTGGCGGATCTGCGGGGCACGGACGAGGTGAAGTTTGTGATCGGCACGCGGGAGGATTACGAGTGGGCGAAGGAGCGGGTGCGGGAGCACGGGCTGGCGCGCGTGTGTCCGGTGTTGTTTTCGTGGGTGACGCCCTTGCAGCCGCACCAGCGGCACGCATCGCTGAAGGCTGTGCCGGACGGGTTGACGCCGATCACGCGCCAGGAGTTGGTGGAATTGATCATTGGCGATGGCCTGCCGGTGCGGTTTCAACTGCAGATGCACAAGTTCATCTGGCCGCCCGACCGGCGCGGGGTATGACATCAACGTGAATCGCGCAACGAAGAGCATCCTGGAGCGGCTTCGGGATTATGAATCGCGCAACGTGACATTCATCGATCCGGATGGATCGTGGCCGATTGTCTGGGACCGGGCGCGCGGCGTTCATGTGTGGGACGCGGAGGGGCGGAAGTATCTCGATCTGACGGCGGCCTTCGGCGTGGCGGCGGCGGGGCACGCGAATCCCGTCGTGGTGCGGGCGGGGCGCCGGCAGATGGGACGGTTGCTCCATGCGATGGGCGACGTTTACCCGCACGCATTGAAGGCTGAACTGGCGCGCGAATTGAGCCGCGTCACGTTTGAACGGTGGGGGACAGGACGCAAATCATCGAGTCCGTGGAAACGCGGCGGCGCGGCGCGGCGCGGGAAGACGATCTTCAACAATTCCGGGTTTGAGTCGGTGGAGGCGGCATTGAAGACAGCGATGCTGGCCACGGGGCGGCGCGGGGTGATCGCGTTCGAGCAGGCGTATCACGGTCTCGGCTACGGAACATTGAACGTCACCAGCCGCGATCATTTCCGGTCGGCGTTTCGAGCGCAGCTTGGGCGGTTTGGCCATTTCGTGCCGTTCCCGATGCGGTCCGGTGAACTGGAGACGGTGGATCGGGCGGTGCGGGCGTTGATGAAGCGGCATTCGATTGGCGCGGTGCTGGTGGAACCGGTGCAGGCGCGCGGCGGAATCCGAGTGCCGCCGGACGGTTTCCTTCCGCTATTGCGGGAACGGTGTGACGAGACGGGCAGTCTGTTGATTGCGGACGAGATTTACACGGGCTTTGGCCGGACCGGCGTCTGGTTCGCGTGCGAGCACAGCGGGACAATGCCCGACTTGATTTGTCTGGGGAAGGCGCTCACGGGAGGATTCCCTTTGTCCGCCTGTGTAGGGCGCGCGGACGTGATGGACGCCGCGTGGCCGAAGTCGGAAGGAGAGGCGATTCACACGAGCACTTTCCTGGGGCATCCGGTGGGGTGCGCGATGGCGCTGGCGCAGATGGGCGAGGTGCGGAAGCGGCGGTTGGTGGAGCGGTCGGCGTCGCTGGGGCGGGAGCTGCTCGGGAAGTTGACGGAACTGCGCGCCGTGAGTCCGCGGATTCATGAGGTCCGGGGCATGGGATTGATGGCGGGGATCGAACTGTGTGAACCGGATGGGAGTCCGGCGACGGAGGGCGCGTTGCGGGTCACCAAGGGGATGTTGCGGCGGGGGTTCATCCTGTTGCCCGAGGGGGAGCACTCGAACGTGATCAGCCTGACGCCGCCCCTGACGAT
>DATKEE010000442.1:0-8022 GCA_035544555.1 Candidatus Methylomirabilota bacterium | reverse complement strand
CCGCTGGACGGATCAGCCAGCAGTTTCACGAACCCGTCCTTCGCCTCCATGATCAGAGACTTGCCGTGATCGCTGAACGGATAACTGGCGGCGATGTACGGAATCGACCGCGCCACGGCCTCCTTTTCCGTCAGCCCCACGGTGGCGATCTGCGGATCGGTGAAGACCACGCTGGTCAGCAGCCGGTAATCGATGCTGCGCATTTGTTGCGGATGGGCGATGTTGTGGGCCGCAATTTCGCCTTGCTGGACGGCGATGTGAACGATCTCGTGCGGGCCCGTGCAATCACCGGCCGCATAGATGTGATGCGCCGTAGTCTGCATCTCGGTGTTGGTGAGAATGCGATGTTTTTCCGTGAACACGCCCGCGTTTTCGAGGTCCAGGCCGCCGGTGTTGGGAATCCGGCCCAACGCGAAAAGTATCTCCTCTGCGGCAACCCGCACGGTCTGTCCCCCATGGGCGAATGAGACGCCCTTCAATCCGCCTTCCAGCCAGGCATCCTCGATCCGCGTCCCGGTGAACACCGTCATCCCCTCCCTCCGGAACACCTTCTCGAGTTCGCGGGACGCGTCGGTATCCTGGCCGCTCAGCAGGTGTTCGCCGCGCTGGATCAGGGTGACCTTGACGTCGAACCGGACGAAGAACTGCGCGAGTTCGACCCCCACCAGGCCCCCGCCCAGCACGATCATCGACTGGGGCAGCCGCTGGAGCGACAGCGCGTCATCGCTGGTGAGATAACCGACTTCCTTCAGTCGGGGCAAGGGAGGCGGGGCGATGATCGACCCGGTGCTGATGACAAAATTCCGTGCCGACAGGTTCTCGCCGCTGTCGAGCATCAGTGTATGTTCGTCGCGAAACCGCGCCTTCGCCCGGATGAACTGGAACAAGCCGCTGTTCAATTCCCGCCGGCGGTGTTCGGCGAACTCCCCGATCAACTCCCGTTTGCGCGCCATCACCCTCGTGAAGTCAAAACCTGTTCCCTCGATTCGCAATCCCCAGACCTCCGCCTGCCGGACCAGGTGCAGGATCTCCGCGGCGTAGAGGAGCGCCTTGGAGGGCATGCATCCCCGCAGGATGCATAATCCACCCGCCTCCTCACCGCCCTCGATGACCACCGTCCGCAATCCCTGCCGCGCCGTGCCTGCGGCCGCCGCATACCCGGCGCTCCCCCCGCCGATCACGGCGACGTCGAAATCAAATGGGCTCCGGCTCATGGGCGAGAGTGTGATGTCGCGCCCCGATACTTTCAATGCCGCTTCGCGCTGCTGCAGCAATTCTCATTTTGAGGAGCGCGGCTGTGTGCGGAGCACCAGCCGCAGCGCGTGGATTCGGCAACGGCCGCTCGGACGTGCTGCGGCTGGTCTTTCAGACACAGCCGCGCTCCGACCAAAATGAGAATCGCTGGCGTTGCTGGAAATTATTCAGGCGTGCTGAACAGTTGCCGCTGTTGCAGGCTGTGATTTCGTGACGGCCATGCTAGGTTGAGCCCGATGCACGGGGACGGGCGACGTGAGCCCGGCCCGAGAACGAAAGGAAAACCGATGGCGCAGGCAATGATGGATCCGGAGCGGGTGCGGCGGTTTGCCGAGGAGTTGCAGCGGTTCAACGGCGATCTACAAAACCGTCTGAGCCTGTTGCAGTCCCGCTTTGCGGCGTTGGGCGACACCTGGCAGGATCAGGAACACGCGAAGTTCGCCGAGGAATTCAGGCAAACCATGAAGGCGCTGAAAAAATTCATCGAATTGTCCAACCAGCAGACGCCCTTCCTGTTGAGGAAGGCCCAGCGCATCGAAGAGTATCTGAAACAACGCTGATCACGCATGTCGGAACGCGCCCAGGTCACGTCGATCGAATCCCTGGAATCCTTCCGGGCCTCCCTGATCGTGTTCATGAACAAGGCGCGTCCGGCGCTCGAGGAGGTCCACGAGGAAATCCTCCGCACCCGCCAGTGGCTGGATCACGAGCAACGCGGCCATTGGGAACGGGAGGTGCGACGCAGGAGCCGGCTGCTCGAACAGGCCCGTCTGGAATTGTTCACCGCCCGCCTGTCTCAACTGCATACCGAGTCCAGCGCGCAGCAAATGACCTTCCGTCGCGCGAAACTCGCCTTCGAGGAGGCCGAGGAGAAACTGGCGCGGGTCCGCAAATGGAGCCGGGAACTCGAGAATCGAACCGCCCTTTTGTTGCGCGAAATCAACCAGGCACACACCTTCGTGACCTCCGACCTCACCCAGGCCGTCGCCCATCTGTCGCGTGTGCTGCAAACCCTAGAGGCCTACTCGAAGTCCGGCGCGCCGATGTCACCCGCCGGGCCGCAAGTCCCCGCGGCCTCCCCGGACGCGGCGGAAATCCGTGAGGATGCGCCAGCCACGACGGTCCATTCCGAAGCCCGAACGCGGGACCGGGAAACCGGGGAAGGAGACTCGCGATGAACCTGGCCGCCAATCGATCCCGGTTGATGCATCTGGGGAAGGACATCGCCCTCAAGTGGGCGGAGACAAGGCAACAGTGGAAGGACGAGAAAGCGCGCGAGTTTGAGCGCAAATATATGTCGGAACTGGACGCCCAGGTGGACAAGGCCGCCGCGGTGATTGAGAAACTGGATGTCATTTTAACGAAAGCCAGACGCGATTGTGAGTAGCATCCCGGGAATTGATGAGGTTTTCGAGTTGTTGGAAAACCTGAAACGCACCGTTCAAGAATTTGCCGGACGGGAGCAGGCGATTGAACAGGAGACCCGGAACAAGCGCGCCTCCGTGGAAAAGGCGAATGCCGCGGCCGCAAAAACCGGCGAGTCGGATCAGGCCGGACGAATCGCGGAGGTGGAAGCGGATCATGCCGCCCGGCTCGAGGCGTGCCGGGCCCAATACGAGCGGCGCGAGGCATGGATTCGCCGTGCCCACCAGTCCAGCCTGAAGCGCGCGCTGAAAGTTATTGAGGAATTGGAGGGCCGGGGCAAATACACCGTGCAAAAGGGAACCCTGGACGCGGAACGCCTGCGTACTGCCGGCGAGGCCGAAACACTGAAGCGATTGGAACAGTTCCGGGACGAATTGGAGCGGGCCGCGTCGGAGATTGTCGAACTGGAGCACCAGGCCGCCGCCGCCTTCCGGGGCAGTCGGCGGTTTCGCGGGCTGTTGAAGCCGGGAGTCGAATGGCAGGAACCGAAACTCGAGGCGGACGAGGACCGCTTGTTTGCCGAATTGAAGGATTTGAAGACCCGCGTCCGGCAGGATCTGTCGCGATTCAAGAGGTTCTTGTGGCTCCGACTGGCGCGGTTCTTTCCGGTTTGGTTGCTGGCCGGGTTGGTGATCCTCGGTCACGCGGCGGCGGTTTATGGATTTCCGCCGATGGGTTGGACCGTGGTTCCGCTCCGCGACGCGGGCATCTCTTTGGGGATTGCTCTGGCGGTGCTGGCGTTGATCCATCTGTTCACAAGACACCGCGCCGGACCGTCCGCGCGAACCATTGCCGGGAACCTATCGAAAGCCTGGCGCCTCCACGACACCTGTCACGACAAGGCCGAGCATCGATATCAGACGAACTTGGAACGCATCCGCGCGGAGAACGAAAAGGCGACGCACGATCTGGACGGGCAATGGGAACAAGCGCTCCAAACCGCGGCCGCGAGTCGCGAACGCGGGCCCAAGGAGCTCGAGGAAAAGGCGCGTCGCATCGCCGTCCGTAATGAGCGGGCTTTCCGCAAACGACAGGAACTGCTGGATTCGGAACTGAGCGCCAAAATCGCCGGGTTGCGGCGGGAGTCGGAGACCGGGGAGCGGGAGATGTCAACCGCGCTGGCCGCGAAGCTGACGCAATTGGAGAGCGGTCAGCGGGCGCAGTGGGAGGCATTGGAGCGGGAATGGCGGGAGCGCGTGCATCCCCTGGTTGAGGCCATCCGCCGGGCGAACGATTTCGACAAGGAAACCTTTCCGGACTGGGAGGATCCCCTCTGGGAGGATTGGGTTCCCCCGAAGGAGTTCAGGAATGCCGCCAGGTTTGGGCGGGTGGAGGTGGATTTGGGGAAACTTGTCGAGACCCTGCCCCGGGATGAACGGCTGGCGTTTCCGGGACCCGGGAAGTTTTCCCTGCCCCTGCTGCTCAAGTATCCGGCGGAGGGTTCGCTTCTGTTCGAGACGGGGCAGACCGGAAATGAGGACGCGTTGGGCGCCATCAACAGCGTCCTGTTCCGCCTGCTCGCCTCCGCTCCGCCCGGAAGGTTCAACTTCACCATTCTGGATCCGGTCGGTCTGGGTCAGAGCTTTGCCGGCTGGATGCACCTCGCCGATTACGAGGAGGAACACATCAACAGCCGCATCTGGACGCAGACCGATCAGATCGAGGAACGGCTCGCCGAATTGAACGAGCACATGGAGAAGGTCATCCAGATGTATCTCCGGAACGAGTATGAAACCATCGCGGAGTACAACGCGCGCGCGGGCAGCATCGCGGAACGCTATCACGTGCTCGTGGTGGCCGGCTTCCCGGTCAACTTCAGCGACACCGCGATCCGCCGGCTGCTCAACATTGCCGCCAGCGGGGCGCGATGCGGCGTGTTCACCTTGATTCATTGGGATCAGCGGCAGCCCGCCCCGCGCGACTTCGTTCCGGAGGAACTGCGGAAGAACAGCGCGCGGATGGTGGCCGGCAACCAGGGATTCAACGTGGCGGATCACCGGCTGCCGGGAACCCGGCTGGTGCTGGACGCGCCTCCACCGCCCGCGTTCGCGACCGCCTTTCTCCACAAGGTGGGTCAGAGCGCCCGCGACTCCTCCCGCGTCGAAGTGCCGTTCGCCGAGGTGATGCCCGAGGAGTCCGCGTTATGGTCGGAAACCACGACCGACGAACTGCGCGTGCCGATTGGCCGCTCCGGCGCGACGAAGCTGCAATACCTCGCCATTGGAAGAGGGACGCGCCAGCATGCCTTGATCGCGGGTAAAACCGGCTCGGGAAAGTCCACGCTGTTCCACGTCATTATCACCAATCTGGCGTTGTGGTGCGGCCCGGACGAGGTCGAGTTTTACCTGGTGGATTTCAAGAAGGGCGTCGAATTCAAGTGTTACGCCAGCCACCGCCTGCCTCATGCGCGTGTCGTCGCCATCGAGAGCGACCGCGCCTTCGGACTGAGCGTGCTCCAGCGCGTGGACGAGGAACTCCGCCGACGGGGCGAACTGTTTCGCAAGCTGGGGGTGCAGGACTTCGCCGGTTATCGCCGGGAAGGCGGACAGGAACCCCTGCCGCGGACCCTGCTGATTATTGACGAATTCCAGGAGTTTTTCACCGAGGAGGACCGGGTGTCGCAATCCGCGGCGGTGCTGCTGGATCGCATCGTCCGCCAGGGCCGCGCGTTCGGCATTCACGTGCTCCTGGGTTCACAGACCCTCGGAGGCGCCTACACCCTCGCGCGGGCCACCATCGGACAGATGGTCATCCGCATCGCGCTTCAATGCAATGAAGCGGACGCGTACCTGATCATGGACGAAAACAATTCCGCGCCGCGCCTCTTGTCACGTCCGGGAGAAGGGATTTACAACGACATGGCGGGCGCCCTGGAAGGGAACAGCCCATTTCAGACGGTCTGGCTGCCGGACGACCTCCGCGAACGGCACCTGCTGACGATCCGGCAGCGCGCCGAGCGGGAGGCTGTTTCGCGCGGGGAACCCGTTGTCTTCGAGGGCAACTCGCCGGCGGATGTCCGGGAAAATCCGCTGCTGAATCAACTGCTGAAGCATCCTGCGACCGAACCCGCGCCCGCTGGCCGCATCTGGCTGGGCGCGCCCAATACCATCAAGGGTCCCACGGAGGCGATGTTTCAGCGGCGTGGCGGCGGCAATCTCCTGGTGGTGGGCCAGGGCGGGGAAACCTGCCTGACGCTTCTGTCTGTCGCGCTCGTCTCACTGGCCGCCCAATACCCGCCGCGGAGCGCGCGCTTCATCCTGATGGAGAACCAGCCGCCAGGGTCGGCGGAACGAGCGTTCATGAACCGGGTCGTCCGCGCTTTGCCGCACGAAGTCCAGCGGCCGAAACCCTCCGAAATCGGAAGCGTGCTGAGCGAGCTGTCGGAAGAAATGAAGCGACGGACGGAATCGGGCGATGCGGGCAATGCGCCGACGACGTTTGTCATCATCGATGGGCTGCAAAACTTCAAGAAACTGCGCCAAGCGGATGAATTCAGCTTTTCCACGAGTGACGAGGATGGCGCTCCGAATCCCGGGGCATTATTGCTCGAAATCCTGAGTGAGGGGCCGGCCCATGGCATTCATGCGCTGGTGACACTTGATACTTGGAACAATGTGACGCGGTTTCTTGGGCGCAAGGGGTTGAGCGAGTTTGAGATGCGCGTGGTTTTCCAGATGAGCGCCGCCGATTCGGCGAGCCTGATCGATGCGCCGGACGGCAGTGAACTGGGCCTGCACCGGGCGCTTTACTTTAACGAACGCGAGGGATACGTGGAAAAGTTCCGTCCATACGCGCTCCCGGACAACGGGTGGATGGGGGAGGTGGAGGGGTGCTTGAGGTCGCACAATGGTGCGTCGTGAGTGAGCGAGGCATCACGGCAGATTGGCTTGCAACCTTATCCAATCTAGAGACTTGCCGTGAAGATTGCAGGCTGGATTTGTGGACCCGGAAAGGAATTGGAGAGCGCCTTGGACCCTTCCGTGTAGCGCATGGAACTTCAGGCTATTGGGTGAAGAGCGCGGGTTGTTGAGCCTTTCCACAATGTGTAATGCCCTCCGACATTCCGGAGTTTCCGGTTGAATGGAGATCGATTGGCGCTGGTTGGGGCCCGATTCCATTGTGGAAGCCGCTTATCTACAACAGTGCCGCGAGTCTCGTGAAGCGGCCGATCCATGGCGTCGGCCATCTTTACACTCTGGGTGAAGAGTTCAGTATGTGCCCGGTAGGGATATTGAAATGTTCAGTATTCCTTACCGACTGATAGCCAGAATGTTGAGATGCAGGATTGAAGGGAAAATCGGGCGTGTTTTCAGTGCTGGCCCCGGCGCTGCTATGGAACAGATACGCTTTGTTTTGCATTGTTTCCTGTGGGGGGGACTGAAACAAGGCGAGAACTATTAAAGCGTATGAAAAAAACATTACTAGCCATCGCAGCGATTTGCGTGGCTGTCACATTCCAAGCCCAAGCGCATCTCATTGATCTGGGGATCACGACAGGTCAACCGGCCAATCAAGAAAACAGATTGGATCGTCTGAATGAGCAGATTGATATGCATAACGCCAGTGCTGGCGATCATACGCCATTGCCTGAGGCGGTTCTGGCGGGATCGGTCAAAGAGGATATCAATGAAAACCTTGACCTGAAGGAATTCAGCCTTGATGTCAGTGGGTGGGATTACTTGGTGTTGAAGTGGGGCGGTATGGATCAGCACTACTACGTTGGCGACGTGACCGGTGATCAGACGTTCGGCAGCACGGTATTGAATGTTAGAGGCATTGGACTGGGCCTTTCTGGTTACAGCCTGTTCAATCCTGGCACCACCACCAGGGTTCCGGACGGTGGCATCTCGCTGATGCTCCTCGGAGCCGGCTTGGGTGCGCTCGGTCTGGCTCGCCGGTTCATCAAGCGGTAAGAACCGCCCGACACAGTCCTTAAGACTTGGCACAACTCACCTCGCAGTGGCCGCCTGATGGCGACCACTTTTTCTGTACTTCTTCAAGTTTGAACAAGGGCTGGGGATGCAAATCGCGGGTGGCTGCGGATAATGAAGCATTCGAGCGGGTCGAGGGCGGTTGGATGGGAGAGGTGAATTGAAAGGGAGGTTGGACCCAAGACGCGGGGGATCATCGAAGACTTTGGGCGGAGGGTCAAACACCAGAAAACCGTCGGAAGACTTAACACTTCAGGTGTCCGTGGAAACTGTCCGCCTTTTCGATTGAATTTCATTTCTGTCGTATTGGATTTTGTATCAACGTATTATGAATGTCATACCTCTCTCGGAGCGGTGGTGGTACGTAGAGTGCGAAGTGCGACGTGCAGAGCAAATTAACCAGTTAGTAGTA
>DATKEE010000441.1:0-2752 GCA_035544555.1 Candidatus Methylomirabilota bacterium | reverse complement strand
GTCCATTCGCGGTTTCTCCACCGGAGCATTGACCCGGATACCAGGCCGTCACCACTGACAGGAATCATCGGGATCGGGGAGGAGTGGGGAGTTATGAATTCTGATTTCTGAGTTATGAGTTGCGGGGTGCGGCCGGCAAGGGACAACAGGGAAACGATACCGATACCGATACCGACAGTGATTCCTTCATCCGCCACCATCCGCGTTCATCCGCGGTTCTCTTTCCCGGCCTGAAGGGTTTTCTTTCCCTCACCCTCGTTCCCTCACCCCATTCGTGGTAAAGCTTCGCATGCGGTGGATGGGGAGAGGGAGGGTATTCACCGTGTCGCTGTTTCCTGATTCGTGTCCATTCGTGTCCATTCGTGGTTGATCCCCTGAACGATTACAGGGAATCGATCAGCCGTCCACTGAACAGGAACCGGGACACTTCATATCCAGCGGCGCCCCCCATTCTCCGCACTTGGTCTGGAACGCGGAACGGGTCAGACTGTCTGACCTTCATCATGCAACGCTGCGTCTGCTCCCACTGCGAGCAACCCATCGAGTTCCCGCCCGAAATGGACGGCCAGGAAATTGCCTGCCCCGCCTGCGGCCAGCTCACCCGCCTCACCCCCGACGACGGCCCCATCATCCGGATTCCCAGAAAGCAAACCCGCGAGAACACCCCGGCCGCCGAGTCTTCCATCGCGATCCAAAGCCTGGGACTCCGCATCCTCGACAACGTGGAAAAGGTGATCGTCGGCAAGGCGTCGTCGATCCAGCTCGCGCTGACCGCCTGGCTGGCCGAAGGGCACATCCTGCTGGAGGACGTTCCCGGCGTCGCCAAGACCATGCTCGCCCGCGCGCTGGCCCGCAGCGTCGGCTGCTCCTTCAAACGCATCCAGTGCACGCCCGACCTGCTGCCCGGCGAGATCACCGGCATCTCGGTCTTCAATCCGCAAACGACCCATTTCGAGTTTCGGCCCGGCCCGGTCTTCGCGCAGATCCTTCTGGCGGACGAGGTGAACCGCGCCACGCCGCGCGCCCAGTCGGCCTTTCTTGAGGCGATGGCCGAACAATGCGTCAGCGTGGACGGCGTCGATCATCGACTTGAGCCGCCCTTCCTCGTGATCGCCACGCAGAATCCGATTGATCACGAAGGGACCTTTCCGCTGCCCGAGGCGCAACTGGATCGCTTTCTCATCAGGATGAGCCTCGGCTATCCCGGTGTGCGCGATGAAGCGGCGATGCTCGAGCGGATCCAGACACAGCACCCGATCGATTCGCTCGAAACGGTCGCCACCGCCGCCGAATTGCTCGACGCGCAACAAGCGGTGAAGGAGATCATGGTCCACCCGCTCGTGCGCGATTACATCGTGCGGCTCGTGCACGCGACCCGCGACCATGCCTCCGTGCGATTGGGAGCCAGTCCGCGGGCGTCGGCGGCGATCATGCGCGCGGCGCAGGCCCGCGCGGGATTGCAGGGCTTCGATTACGTCCTGCCCGACGACATCAAGGAAGTCGCGCCCCACATCCTCGGACATCGGTTGATCATCCAACCCGAGAGCCGGCTGCGAAAGGTGACGGCCGAAGAGGTGATCCGGCAGATCCTGCATCAGGTCGAAGTGCCCGTCATGCCGGAGAAACGGATCTGAGAGCGTGCTGGATACATCATCATGAGATCGACGAGTCGTGTTCTGCGTGGCGCTCTCAGACGGATCGCGCGGAGTACCGCCTGAAGGCGGGACACCCAGCCGGGGTTGTCAAAACACGTTCTAAGCTTCCGATGAAATGGTTTGTCATCGCGGTGTTGCTGCTGGGCGCGGGCTGGCTCCTTCGCCTCGAGTTGCTCGTGTACGCGATGTACATCCTCCTCGGCGTCCTGCTAGTCAGCCGGTTCATGACGCGTGAGTGGACGTCAAAAATCGCGGCGACTCGAACCTGTTCGATTACCACCGCGCGCGTTGGCGACAAGGCAACCCTCGTCATCGAACTGATCAACCACGGCCGGTTCGCGGTGCCGTGGCTGATCGTCGAGGAAGCCCTGCCACGGGAGGCAATGAAGCCGCCGGCGAGGATGAAGCTGACCGGCCGCACCACGCTCGTCACCCGGTTGAAATCGAAGGAACGGCGGACGATTCGTTACACGGCCGAATTCCTCACGCGAGGTTATCACCAATTCGGTCCGTTGTTGATCGAGAGCGGGGATCTGTTCGGCCTTCACCGCCGCTATCGAGTCCTCTCTGCGCCCGTGCACGTGCTGGTTTATCCGGAGGCCGTGACGCTGAGGGATTACGACATCGCCTCGCGCCGTCCTCATGGGGAGATCCGCATGACGCATCGGCTCTTCGAGGATCGAACCCGCATCGCGGGCGTCCGCCCCTATCAACCCGGTGATCCTCTGAGCCGGATTCACTGGCGCGCCTATGCCAGAACCGGATCGCTGCACAGCAAGGTCTTTGAACCTTCCTGCGTCGCGGGGGCGACACTGCTGCTCGACTTTCACCGTCAGAACTTCACCGGTCCGGAGTCCTTCTGGAGCGAAGACCTCGCGATCACCGCGGCCGCCACGCTGGCCATCGCGGTTCATGAACTCGGACAGCAGGTCGGACTGGTCACGAATGGCCGGGACGCGGCCGCGCGAATCCGCTCCGAATGCTGGCGAGCCGCATGGACCACCCGCAAGGACGCCTTGAGCAAACTCGACGAACGTCCGTCCAACGACCGCCTCGAGCCGATTGTGCTCGCGCCGCGCCGCGGACCCGAACAGGTG
>DATKEE010000440.1:0-9763 GCA_035544555.1 Candidatus Methylomirabilota bacterium | reverse complement strand
AGGAAGTGTCCTTCGTAGAGTGAGAAGTTTGGAATCGTCCTGAGGGCCCGCCAATAAATCTGCTGGCGCGTGGGCTGATCAGGATCATGCGGCAGCGGCCGGACGCGCGCGGTGAAATACCTGATCCCAACGATCTGATTGTTTGGTAAAAGCAGGCGACAAAACTTCCCAAAATCGAGCCACTTGTAAGGCGTTCCTTTCACGGCGCCAAAATAGAAGTTGAATGCGTCGATATAGACCATGGTCCTCACGGGAACCTCCTTGCGGCCAAACCCTACCAGGCTGGGACATCGAAATTAAGCAGGGGCAGCTTCTTCCGAAACTGCCCCGCACCCTGCCGCCGAAGCACGCAGGGAGGATGACGCGGGACAGTAGTCCCTCCTGTGGGATTCAGTCAAGCGCGAAGCTGATGTGCGCGAGCTGATGAGCTGATGTATTCCACCTGATAGCGTTGCCCGAAAAGGGGTCAATCCCGGCTATTGTGGAATTCGCGAAAAAGGGGGTCACGAAAGCGAAGGAAAGTATTGAAACGTTTATCGGCCCGCTCGGGGAGTGGCTCGCCACGCGTCAGTCCAACAGCAGCAATCGATAGAACCGATGCGCTTGCAGCGGGGAATCGGTCGTCGAGACCGTCGAGCCGTCCCCGCTGACTTCCGGACCGAGCGGAAGCCAAGCCCCTTTGCCAAGGCGATCCCTGTATTCCAACTGATAGCGCTGCCCGGCAAACGTCTTCCATCGCAATGTCACCGTGTCCCCCTCCACCCCGCTCAACTCGATGACGGGAATCGGCGTCAACGCGTTCGCGAACACGTAATCCGCCACCTGGCGGCCCTGGATGATTCCTTCCGTCTTGTCGAAGGACCAATGAATCCCGAGATAAATCCGGCTCTGACCGTTCTCCTCTTCCGCCTGGGAAAGGGACGTGAAACTGCGCGGGAGGAGCGGACGCGGGTTGCCTTCATTGTCCAGGGTGACGCCGTTGAATTCATCCGAGACGAACGTGAAGGGGATGTCGTCCGTCCCGTAAAAGTGGCGCAGGGTTTGGAAGAGCGCGCCACCGAATCCGGCGTGACCTGACGGGTAGGCCGGAAAGGGCGGCGTAAAGTTCGGTCCTTGGAGATTCGTGGCCGGCGCGCCCAACGGCAAAAACTCCGGGTCGCCGGCCGTGTCAGGATTGCCATCCCCCGCTCCGGTCGGACCGGTCCCGGGATCCGCCTCGCGAATGCCGATTACCGGGCGCCAATAATCGTATAAGTATTTCGACTCCCAGACCGCCATGCCGGCGTCGGCCATCGCCACGTTCGCCAGCGCGAGCAGCCGCGCCAACTCGATGCCCTCGGTTCCCATCCCGTCGGCGATGTGGATCGCGATTTGATTGTAGAGCCGCGGCGGCGCGCACAGACTTGGTGTGCCGTCATACGCCCAATACACCCCGATCCGAGTTTGCTCCGCAGTGCGCGTGGTCGACGTCACCACGCCGTCGCCGCCGAGGCGCTTCGCGTCGTCGTAAGCGGCCGCGTATTCGGGACTGCTGATGTCGGGAGGCGGTGGAGCCCGGAACTGGCTGGATGACTCCAGCACGAATGGCACGCACTCACCCCAGTAGGCGCCCAAGGCAATCGGCATCAGGCTCACGGGATCCTGCCGCCAACGCCCCGGCAGATCGCTCGTGATGTGCTCCACACCCATTTCGGGATCGGGTTTCTCCGAACCGTCATTACTCTTCAGGGTGAGGATCGCGGCCGCCACGCGCTGACCCAGATCCATCCCGTTCTCCCGGCCACTCCCTTCGTCAATCTCCGCCAGATCCTCAGCCAGCCTCAGGCCCAACGTCTCCGCCTGGGACGGAAAGAGCGCCGCCAGCGTGTCGTGCGCCGCCTGGCTGATTGCGGCATCGAGGGACGACGGGCCCGAAGGTGCTTGAACCCCCGTGTAACTTCTCCAGCCACCCATCACCGAAGCCATTGAGTCGAACATCGCGATATGGACGATCGCCATGGCACGACTCGACCGGCAGGGGCCCAACTGTTCTCCGAAGACCCGGTCCTCGCCAGGCGCGACCGGCGTGTGATCAAGCCCGGAGGCGTCAACGGCGATCCGATTCCAGCGGAGCAGCGTTTGGGTGCTTGCGGACGCTCCGTTCGCAACGATGCCGAGCACCAGGCTGACAATCAGAATCGACAGGGCTCTCATAAATCATTCCGTGAGAAACGTCACCTGATCCGACGAAACCCGGACATGACCGGGCAGCGACCCGGCCCCGAGCTTCAGGAACAACCGGTGTTCGCCCGCCTCCAGATTGACGGTCACAGACGGTTTCAGTTCCATGGCGCGGCCGTCGATCCACAATGACGCATCGTCCGGGGCCTCGATTCGGAAATGAACATCGCCTCCCGCGGCCGTGACAAAACGCGTCGCCGCGTACACCGCCCGCGGATCCCTCCATGCCTTCGCAGCCAACCCCTCCCGCAGACTCTCGTTCAACAACCGTCCATCCACCGTGCCGGCCACGGGCAGCCAGCCGTCGCCGGCAAGCTCGCTGTTGAGGATCTTCTCGATGCCGAATTGCGCGAGATCGATGGTCTCCGGCTGCAACCACCACCGCCGCGCGACCGTGGCCCTCGATGCGTCGAATGGACCCGGCTTGCCCAGTTCCGCCAGGAATCGCAGCAGATCCAGCCGCTCCCCGGCCGGCAGATAATCGATCAATCCCGAGGGCATCAACGAATTGCCCATGGTGCGGCTCGCGACATTGGCCTTCGCCACCGTCACCTCCTGGTCAAGCACATTGCGAATGAAAAGTTGATCGGAGGATTCGCGCACGAGAACACCGGACAATTCCTGTCCGTCCCGCGTCTCGATGACGATCGAATGATATCCCTCCTTCACCTTCCGGTTCGGATACAGCATCGACTCGATCAGATAATCCAGCGGCGCGCTGGCGCCGATGCTCGTCATGTCGGGCCCCACCCGGCCCCCGACCCCGCCGATGGCGTGACAGTTGACGCAGCCCAGTTCCGCCCGCCGGTAAACCATTTCGCCACGGGCCGCGTTTCCCTCGCGCATCACGCCGGCCATCAACTCCTGGATTTCCTCCGGCGTCAGTTCCTTCACCCGGTCGTCCAGATCCGCGCCCCGCGACAACGCCAGCACCAGGTCCGGATGATTGCGACCGCCTTCCCGCCCCGCGCGCAACCCGGCCGACGCCACAACCGGCGGAATCCCCGTTGGCGGCAGCGCCGATGCCAGCCGCGCGGCCGACCCTCTCACCCGCAACAAATCCCGCCACAGCCCGAGCGCGCTCTCCTCGTCCGGAGCGTCCCCCAGCACATCGACCGCAAGCGGTGTCGCATCCGCCGGCGCAATGGCAGCCAGTGCGGCAACCGCCCTTGCCCGAACCGGGTATTCCAGCGCGGACTGTTCCGCAAGCGACGCCAGACCCCCGGCCGCGGCCCGGCCGCCGATCTCCCGCAAACTGCCGATGGCCGCGTCCCGCAGTTCCGGCGGTGTATCGCCGCCCTTCGCGAACCCGAGCAACGCCGGCAGCGCGCCTTCAAGTTTCCATTGACCCGCGAGTCGAATGGCCGCCAGCCGGTCGGCGGGATCGCCTTCCGCCATGAACCGCTGAATCCCCGCCAGGTCTCCATCCGGTTTCAACTGTCGCACTTCCGCCGCCCGCACCAGCGCCTCCAGCGCGGCGCTCGTCCCCCGCGCGTTGAAATCGCCCCGCGCCAACCGCTCCAACACCCGGCCCAGTTCCGCCGGTCGCCCGGCAATGCCGATCAATTCCAGCCATGGCCCCGAACCGTCCGCCGGCAATTCCCGATTCGCCAGCAAATGACTCAACACGCGGCCCGCCTGCTCCGGTGGAATCGCCTTCAAACCAAACTCAAGTTGCGCCTCCCGGCCCCCGGTTTTCCAATCTCCGGCCTCAATCGCCTCGATCCACGGTTCCGCCAGGTCATTGATGCTCAGCCAGACCGCGTAATCCAGATGCTCGTCCATCGGCAGTTCAAGCGCGCTCAACACCAGTTCCGCCGCGCGCGCCCCGGGAATCCGGCTCAACGCCCGCAAGGCTTCCAACCGCACCCGCGGATGTCCGTCGCGTACCCGCTCGGCCAGCAGATCCATCGCGCCGTTCACGCGCGTCTGCCATTCCCCCAACACACGTGTGGCGGCGGCGCGAATCCGCCCGTCCTCCGCGTTCAACAATTCCCTCAACAGCTCCGATTGCACTTCGCCCAGTCCCTGATGCAGCCACAGCGCCTCAAGCTTCGCCAACCCGTTGGTCTGCGTCTCCGCCCAGGACCGCACCTCGGGCAATACCGCCGGACCCTGCTCAAACAATTGCCGCCGCGCCCGGTCCCGGTAAAACCCGCTCGGCGACATCAATTCCTCCAGATAATGCCGCGCCGTCGCCCGTCGCCAGTTCCGCCGGGGAGTCAGGTCGCGCCCCTTCGCCGTCACCCGCCAGATCCGCCCATGCACCTGGTCACGTCGCGGGTCCCGGAAGTCCACCTCGCCATGCTGGATGATCGGGTTCGACCAGTCCGCTATGTAAAGCGCCCCGTCCGGACCGAACTTCACATCCACCGGCCGGAATGTGACGTCCGACGTTCGCAGAAAGAACGGCATCTCCTTCGCCGCATACGCGGATCCCTTCTCCTCGAGGGAGAATCTTACGACGCGGTTCGCTCGAAAGTCGCACGTGATCAGGTCCCCCTGCCAGTCATCCGGAAAGTGATCGCTGGTCACGAATTCCAAACCGCAGAATTTCGGATAACTCCCCGGACTGATGCTCCCCAGGATGCGGCGGGCCCCAGCGTAAGTGTGATACATCGCCCCCGGGACAACGTATGTGATGCCCGACAAACCCGGTTCGGGTGTGCCGGCGCCGTCCGTGGCAAACGACTGCCCGTAACGATCAAAGTCATGCCCCCACGAATTCACCAGGCCCTTCATGAGGATGTCCACCTTCTGGCTCCGCGGCTCCAAACCCAGGATGCCCCCGCTGTTCAACCGCACCACGCCATGGGGTGTCTCGATGTGGCTGTGAATATAAATCGACTGGTTCATGTACAACCGGCCGTCAAACCCCCACCGCAGACTGTGCAGGATGTGATGCGTGTCCTCGGTGCCAAACGCGGACAACACCACCCGCTCCCGGTCCGCGCGTCCATCCCCGTCGGTGTCCTCGAAATGCAGCAATTCCGTGCTCTGCCCCACATACACGCCGCCATCGCCCGGCTCCACACCCGTGGGAATCAGCAGCCCGTCCGCAAACACCGTCGAGTGCTCGGCCACCCCGTCCCGGTCCGCGTCTGCCAAAACCAGAATCTTATCGTCCGCCTCCTGCCCCGGCTCAATCTGGGGATACACCGAGGACGTCGCCACCCAAAGCCGTCCAGCCGAATCAAAGTTCATGTGAATCGGCTTCGTCAGCAGCGGATTCTGGGCGAACAAATTGATCTCAAACCCCTCCGCAATCTCAAACTCCGGCAGCGGCATCGTCGGTGACGTGAACTCGAACGGCTCGTCCCGACGCGCCGCCCGCCCGGTCGCCGCCGGCACCTCCGGACTCGCGTCATCCGGCAATCGCGCCACTTCGAATTGATAGGTCCGGGGTTGCGCCAGTTCCGCGATCCGTTCCTCCGCCTCCTCGATCAACGGGTCGAATCGGGGAATCTCCTCCGCGTTCCGACCCTGTTCGTGCCGTCGAAACAAAAACAGGTAGGTGCTGTTCTGCGGCCTCCATCGGTGAAAAAACAGTTCGTTCTTCCGCACGATCTCCCGCCGCAACGCCTCCGCATCCTCCTGCATCGGCCCCCTGTCCACCACCCGGAACCCTCGAAACTCGAAATCCATCGCCCTCAGAATCTCCTCGCCATCTATCTTCAGCGCGTACAAGCCCGGCAACAGTCCCGCCACCTGAATGACACTGGCCGGCGTCCTCGTCAGTAGAGGTCCGCCACTCCCCGTCTCCAGCGGATTCACCACGTGCTCCGGTTGAAGGGTGAACCGGACCCCATCCTCCGTCCGCTCAATCGCCGCCTCCCGAATCCCGTAGCTTCCGTCCCGCATCCCGCCCTCCCGCGTGATGCCCAGCCGCCAGTTGTTCGGCACCCAGCCCAATCCCGCCTCAATGGCATCGGCAATGCGGGAATACCCCCAGTCCGTCAGATGAATCCCGTTCAACGTGTTGTCCGGCCAGCCTTCGAATTGCCTCTGAAAATCCGGCAGATCGAACAGCGATATGAACCGGGCGCCCCGTCGCTCCGCAATCTCCCGGATCGCCTCCACATACAACGCCAGTTGTTCATTGTGCCCCGCCGGATCCGGCAGATGACCGCCCCGCGCCTCATGCCGAAGCGGACTCAACAAAACAAACCGGACCTCCCCCTCCGCCAGCGTCTCGATGGCGTCCATCAATCGCTCATACCCTTCCTTGAATTCAGGCAAACCTTCCGCGCCCTCGAACGAGGAGGCCATGCCATACCCGAGAAAGACCACGTTCGGCCGCACCAGCGCCACCTGGTTGGTCAGCAGCTTGAACGACTCCGTCGGCCCCAGGTGCCAGTCAAAACTCGCCCGCGACTGCCCCATCGGATCATCCGCGCTCCATCCCAGGTTCCGCACCGTGAAGCGGCGGTCCGGAAACCTCAGCACCAGCCGGGTTTCAATATGGCCCCGCCGTCCCTCGCGCTCCATGAACGTATCCCCCAGCAATAACACCCGGTCGCCCTCCCGAAATTCGAACGGCGCCGCATCCTCCGCCGCCCGCCCCTCCCGGCCGCCGATCAGTCCCAGAACAAATAAAACGCAGAGCAACCTCAGCAACGGGGAACACGGGATCAGTTTCATCATGGCAATGGCTCGATTCGACGGCATTTAACGGCGCGACCATCCGTCTATCAAGCCGGGAGATGCAGTCGACCCCGTTTCCCTGACCCGGACCGCGAGTCTATGACTCGCAGCGACGCCCAATTGCCTCACCGCGTCCGAAAAACACTCAAACGCGCCGGGACGAGCCGAAAGCCCGTCATCCTGTCGATTTCTCATTGAACCCCGCCGGACTGGAAGTAAACTGGTCCACGCCATGCGCACCTACGATCACGAGATGATGGCGTTGCTCCTCATCGTCCTGCTGGGGATCGCGGTCAGCATCGGCGTGGTCTTTCTCTTTCTGGTCCTCCGCTGGGTCCATGCGCGGCAGGACACCGACTCCCGGCACTCCGCCGCGAACGATTCGATCGATCATCTCCTCCGTCACACCTTCAAACCCTACCTCGGCGAACATCCCATCCGCTGGCTCGCCATCCGGACCACGAACACCGACATCGTCCTGACGGCCCTTGGCCTGCACAACACCGAATCCTGCTCCTGGGAGGAGGGGCTCGCGCGCGCACACGACCGAAAATTGTTCGTCTCCCCGCCGCTGGGCGAATGGGTGCTCGTCATGGGCACCGAACTGCCGGACGCCGACGAGGACATCGATGATT
Source organism: Candidatus Methylomirabilota bacterium (assembly GCA_035544555.1). Classification (GTDB taxonomy): domain Bacteria; phylum Verrucomicrobiota; class Verrucomicrobiia; order Limisphaerales; family DATKEE01; genus DATKEE01. The sequence goes on along the minus strand of DATKEE010000440.1, from coordinate 2,264 downwards.
GCTTCTGCTTCCTCCAGGACCTCAGCCTCAAGCTCGGCCAGGTCCAGTTCTTCAGCGCCAACCGCATTCTCAATCACCACACTTGGGCCCGCTTGGAAAACGGCCGCGTCCAGCGCGCCTACGCGTGGATCGGTGAAACCGTCTGGAACCAGGGCCGCATGACCGCCGACGAAATGGAACTCGGCATGCGCTGCCACCCCTACACCACCCCCTCGGCTGAAACCCGCTTCTCCCCGCTCTCCGGCAATCCCCACAACACCGAAAAGGTCACCCTCCTCGCCGCCCGCTGGAGCGTCGATCCCACCGCCATCGATGAACAAAGCTGGCAACGCGGCCGCGGGATCGTCGGCGAATTCTCCGAATACCTGCCGGACTGAGCCCTGCCAGCCCCCGCCGTCGGAGGGGATGGTGTCATTTCAAGATTTCATGAAACCCGGCGAAACGCCCGACTCCTGCCCGAATTGCGGCGCCGAAGTTCCTCCCCACGCCCGCGCCTGCCCCCAATGCGGCTCCGACGAACAAACCGGCTGGGCCGATGAGGCCGCCCACGATTCGGCCGGAATACCGGACGACGAATTCGATTATGACGATTTCGTTAAACGCGAGTTCGGTGGCGGCGATCCCAGACCGCGCGGCGTTTCCTGGTTCTGGTGGGTGGTCGCAATTGTGACTCTCATCACGGTGGCGCTCTGGCTGGTCCTTGGCATCGGGCGCGTCGGTTAAACACAACGCCTCCCGCCGGAAGCAACAGGAAAACGGAGGGCCCTGTCGGACCCTCCGTTTTGGTGTTCGGTGGGATTTGATCGGCGGGACGATTCCTACTGCACCTCCAATCGGAAATACCCCTCGGCATCGCTGACCGGTTGCGTGATGGTGACGGGATTCCCCGTGCCGTCAATCGGAACGCCCACATCCGTCCAGTCGCCCGCGATCGATGACTTGGTCTGCAGTTGGTAGCTCATGCCGGAGACGGTGGGCCAGGTCAAATCCACCTCACCATCCTCCACCGCCCCGATGCCCAACATCGGCGGCATGGGAACCGCCGGTTTGAGATAGCCGTATTGGGAGAGGGCGGTCCAGCCGTCGGCCCAGTTGTCCGCCGGCCCGGAGAACGCCCCGCGGTAGTTCACTTCCATCGGCGCTCCCGCCAGCACCTCCGCATACACCGGACTGCCCGCCTGCGGACGCGGATCCAGCACCCCGTCGGGCTCATAGCTGATCCCGCCCAGCATCGCGTCCTGGAGGCTGTTGTTGAACGCCCCGGTCGTGAAGATGAACTCCCCGTCCGTGCTGCTCGCCCCGGCGTTCACGTCCCAGATGTTGTTCCGGATCGACGCCAGCATCGTCGCGTTGGTGTGGTGATACAGACCGTCGCCGTCCAGCTTCAGTCCCTGGTCCCACGCCGCAAACACCGAGTTGAACACCTGCGGCACGTCCTCGTCCCGCGTGTTCCACGCCACGTTGCGGTCCGTCCCCGTCACGTCCTTCCCACGTCCGATGATCGTCGCGTTATACGCATGCCACTGGTTGAGCGGCTGCTCGTCGAACACCGACTGGTTCAGGTCCCCGTCCGACTCGATCCCCCGGCTGTCGCCCGTCGCACCCATCCACGGCGCCTTGATCCCGAACCAGAACTGGTTGGTCCCACGAAACCCCTGGTCGGTGTCGAAATCATCGTCCTCGATGAACGCCGCCACCAGGTACTTGCTGTTGACTGTGCCGCCCCACCACTCGAACCCGTCGTCCTCTCCGGCATACACCTCGACGTACTCCAGCACCGTCCCGCGGCCCACTCCGCCCATCGTCAGCACGTTCAACTCCGAGTCCTGCGCGAAGCTGAACCCGGCGTGCCGGATCGATACATACCGCAACACCCCCGAACTGTCCTCGTCATCGTCGCCCCCAAACCGGTGCTCCGGATAGGGCAGCCCAGTCTCCGGATCGTTATCCAGCCCTTCATACAGGTCGAACTTCGGATCCGACACGTTGCCCACCACGTGCTTGGCGCTGTTGATCACCGCATTGCCCATCATCACCACCCCGCCCCACAACGCTGTCTGCGTCGGCGGAATGTTCCCGGTCAACTCGTCCCCTTCGGCCGTGAAGATGATCGGCTCCTCGCGCGTGCCATCGGCCACCAGTGTGCCGCCCTGCGACACCCACAACCCGGAGATCAACTCCGGAATGCCCCGACGTCGCAACTCCTCTGGCACGACGGTCACACCCTTGATCACCGTGCCCGGCTCGATGATCAACGTCGCGTT
>DATKEE010000439.1:0-2978 GCA_035544555.1 Candidatus Methylomirabilota bacterium | reverse complement strand
GGCCGAACATTTCCACGCCATCTACCGCGATCACGAACTGGTGGTCGGCCTGTCCCCGCTCCGCATCCTCGATGGCGATGCTCCGCGCCGCGTCAAGACCATGGTCCTGGAATGGGCCGCGCAGCATCGCGAGGAATTGCTCGATGCCTGGAACAGTTGCCGGGTGGCTATCCCACCCCTGCCCATCCAGCCGCTCGAGTAAGGCGATGCCGGCAGACCGCGATACCGGGCCGGGAGACTCTCCTGTCCCCGCCCGGTCGCCATCAACCCGGATCGCGGGCTTCATTGCTCCGGCCGCTTGCTTCGCCGGATTCGGATACTTATCCGGGTGCCACGCGTTGCTGGCTCCGTGAATCGACGCAACAAATTGTTTCTCATCCTCCGGCCGGGCGCGTAAATCAGTCCATGCCATCGACCCCGCGGCGTCCGCGCCAGTTTGCCAGCGACAATCACTCGGGCATCTGCCCCGAAGCCTGGGACGCGCTGGCCGCCGCCAACCACGACCACTCCCCCGCCTACGGCGACGACCGCTGGACCCGCAAGGCCACACGGTTGATCCGCGAGTTCTTCGACACGGACTGCCGGGTGTTCTTCGTGTTCACCGGCACCGCGGCCAATTCCCTCGCCCTCGCCGCGTGCTGCCGCCCGTATCACTCCATCCTCACCCACGAGTATTCGCACATCGAAAGGGATGAATGCGCCGCGCCGGAATTCTTCACTGGCGGCGCCAAGATCCGGTTCGAATCGGGGCCAAATGGAAAACTGACCCCCGCGCGCGTCGAATCCCTCGCGCAACGTCGCACCGTTCACTTCCCCAAACCCGGCGCGGTCAGCGTCGCCCAGTGCACCGAGGCCGGCACCGTGTATTCGGGCGCGGAACTCAAGTCGCTCGGAAGGACCGCGCGCCGACTGGGATTGCGGCTGCATGTGGACGGCGCCCGCTTCGCCAACGCGCTGGCCTCCGCGGGTACGGCTCCGGCGGATTTCACCTGGAAGGCGGGCGTCGATGTAATCTCCCTGGGCGGCAGCAAGAACGGAATGCCTCCCGGCGAGGCCGTGGTGTTCTTCAATGCCGAACTGGCGCGGGAGTTTGAATACCGCCGCAAACAGGCCGGCCAACTCTGCTCCAAGATGCGTTTCCTCTCGGCGCCATGGACCGGCATGTTGCGCGATGGAGCCTGGCTGCGTCATGCGACCCACGCCAATCGATTGGCGGCCCGGCTCGCGCGCGGGCTCGGGCGCCTGAACGGGGTGAAACTCCTCTTCCCCTGCCAGGCGAATGTCGTCTTCGCGGAACTGCCTGCTCGCGCGATCCGTCGAGTGCGCGCGTGGGGCTGGCGTTTCCACGTCATGATCGGGACGCGCGGCTGCCGGCTGATGTGTTCCTGGGACACGAGCGAGGAGGACGTGGATGCGTTCCTGACGGATCTGAAACGGGCACTGTGAGCCGCGAAGCGCGCCCATCTCCGGGAGTCTGCTCGATTCCTCAACCCGGCAAACCGTTCGATGCCGCGGCCGCCGATTCCCCCACGCCGGCCATCAATCGCATCAGGTTGGGTTGCGAGAATTGCGGACGGTCGAGTTCGCCCATCACCGCGCCCTCGCGCAGCACCAGGATCCTGCGGCTGAGGTTCATGACCTCGGGCAGTTCGGAGGAGATCAGCAACAACCCCAGTCCCTGGCACGCCAGTTCGTCCAGGAGTTCATGAATCTCCGACTTCGCGCCCACGTCCACACCGCGCGTCGGTTCGTCCACCATCAAGACGTCGCACCGTCTCGCCAGCCATTTGGCCAGGGCGACCTTTTGCTGGTTGCCGCCGCTCAATCCCGCTATCGGAGATTCAATCGAGGGCGTCTTCACCCGCAGCCGTTCCACATACTCACCGACCAGATCGCGTTCCCGCCGGCGCCGGACGACTCCCGCCCTCGTCAATCGCGGCAACACCGCCAGCGAGGTGTTCTCGCGGCAGTTCATTGACAGCACAAGGCCGAGCCTCTTCCGATCCTCGGGCAGCAGGCCGACCCCGCGCCGCAACGTTTCACCCACCGAACCCAGGGGCAGTTCCTCGCCGCGCGCCCACACGCGGCCCGTCGCCCGCGGATCCAGACCGAAAATCGCCTGCGCCACCTCGCTGCGGCCCGCCCCCACCAGACCGGACAGTCCCAGCACCTCCCCTTCCCGCAGGGTGAAGCTCACACCCGAAAACCTGCCGGGCGACGCCAGTCCCTCGACCCGCAGCAGTTCCTTTCCCAGTGGCCGTGTCAGATGCGCCGGCGTTTTCGATACCACCTCGCGGCCGACCATCTGATGGATCACCCGCTCCGCGTGAGTGTCCTTGATCCGTTCGGTCACCACCACCCGGCCGTCGCGCAACACCGTCAACGCGTCGCACAACCGGAAAATCTCCTCCATGCGATGCGACACGTAAATCACCGTGATCCCCCGCTCCTTCAAATGCGCCAGCAATTCGAACAGATGCTCGCTCTCGGACACCGAAAGCGAACTGGTCGGCTCGTCCATGATGATGATCTCCGCCCGCGTGCCAATGGCGGCGGCGATCTGCACCATTTGTTCCCGTCCCGTGGAAAGCAGTTGAATCGGCACATCCACGTCAAAATCCGCGCCGATCTCGCGCAACATCGAACGGGCCTGCTCCCGCATGCGGGACCGATCCAGCCAGCCCGCCCGCCGCGGCAGATCCCCCAGGCAAAGGTTCTCGGCCACGGTGAGGTTCGGGCAAAAGGCCAGTTCCTGATGCACCATCGCGATCCCGAGATCCCGCGCCGCCAGTGGGTTCGTGGGATGAATGGGCCGGCCATCCAGTGAAATCTCCCCCGCGTCGGCTGTCTGAACGCCGGCCAGTATCCTGCCCAGCGTGCTCTTGCCCGCGCCATTCTCCCCACTCAACGCGTGGCAATGCCCGCGCTCGACGTCGAAGCCGACATTGTCCAGCGCCAGCACGCCGGGAAACCGCTTC
>DATKEE010000438.1:0-3774 GCA_035544555.1 Candidatus Methylomirabilota bacterium | reverse complement strand
AGAGACGTTCTGCCCTGCCGCCAGGCGCACGGGGTTTGGGCATCACAGATGACGCACTCCGGTAAGCGCGACCGATGGCCGGTTTGAATAGGAGCCGCCCCGGGACACGTCCAGCCTCTCCAATGAATTGCTTAACTTATTGCCCTCCCGTGCCGATGGAAGTAAGATGACCCGCATCCGCAACACGTTTTCACTGCTGACGATCGTCGCGCTGGCCGTCGGATCCCCGCCGGGGGCGTTCTCGGGTCAGTCTCCTTTGTCCCCTCCCGAGATCTTCGATAAATGCCTTCCTTCCGTTGTGACACTTCACATTTTGACGACGACCGGGGATGCGTATGTCGCCACGGCCTTCGTGGTTTCAGCCGGCGGCGTTGCGGCAACGGCCTGGCACGTCGTTCATGACGCGGCCACCGTTCGTGCCACACTCCCTGACGGGAGCGAGTGCCGGATGCTGAAGCTTCTCGGCCGGGACGAAGCCCATGATCTCGCCTTGATCGCCCTGGAGCGAACCGATCTGCCCGCGCTCCCCTTCGCAAAAGAGGCGCCGAAAGTGGGGTCGCGGGTGTACACGATCGGCACGCCTCGCGGATATGCGTTTAGTTTTGTGGAAGGCATGCTGAATCAGGTGCAGGCAATCGATTCATTTCCTCAGTACCAGGTGTCTTGCCCCATCTCACGAGGAAACAGCGGCGGCCCCCTGCTCAACGCGCATGGCGAAGTCACCGGCCTGATTTCCTGGACGAGGAAGAACGCGCAGAACCTGAGCTTTGCGGTGCCGTCCAGATTTCTGACGGCCCTGCTGGCCGATGCGGCATCCAGCCTGCCCTCCCCAACACCGTATGTCACCGAAGCCGGACGCCCGATCGACCTGACTCCTGTCCCACTCACAACTTCGGCTGGCTCCGCGGCCCAGATTGAGACGGAAACGCTGAATGTGAAGGTCCCGGCGGTTCGGTCAGGCTTGGACACGGATCGGGCGGATGCAACCAAAACGGCGGTGGCTTTGGACATTCACGCCGGGGGGATGAACGGGGAGGAATCTTCGAATCGATCCTTCAAAGAATTCCGACAGCTTCTGGAATCCGCGGGGTCGCAATCGATCCATGTCACGATTACGAAGGGTGAATCCAGCCAGAAATTTCAATTCGTAGTGCCTGAGAATCCATTTCGAAACGGGGCCGAAAAATAAGTCATCAGGTTGCAACCGAAGATGCAACCTGATGATTGTTCGAACAGGTGAGGGACCGTTGCCGCCTCCGCTCTGGAGTCCCGGCAATACCGCAACGATCAAAGCCTGATCGGAGATTATTCCGATCAGGCTGGAACGTTGGGGTCAGCGTTGAGGATTGGCCGTGGCCGCTTCCACAGAGGTGACAACGATGGCTTGTACTCCATCGCGTTCGATAAGCCGGCCCGTGATGCTTACTTTGGATTTGTCGCCAGCCGACTTCTGATCCGGCTTGAGTTGGCCCGGTTCAGCCGGCTGCGCCGGATCGCGGACATAATCGCGGTCCTGATCATCCGAATCGGCGGGTGTCGTAGCGGACACCTGCGGACTCCTGCCAGCGGCCGCTCCCGTTGTCCCCATTTTGGCAGATGCCATCTGCTGAGCCTGGGCGTAGGCGCGTTGGCTGGAAGGATCCGCGGGATCAAACACCAAAATATGAATCTCCGATCCCGAGCCCAGTCCAAGGATTCCGGACTTTTCGGTTACCAAACCCACAGGCTGATTGGCGTTCCCTGCCCAAGCACCTGCTCCCGACGCTCCCTGGCGTTCCGCAGTGGAACTGGCCGGGCTGGCGCCTATGGCACGTTCGCCAGGCTGCGCACGTTCGCCAGGCTGCGCGCGTTGGCCGGGTTGCTGCCCGGAGGCCGTGGGCGAATCCGATTTCTGGGAGGATGCGGAATGCCCCTGCAGATAGCTGAACAGGCCGACGAGGCGACCTTCAAACTTCTGCGTTTCTTCCTGTCCGCGGGCACCGCTGAGTGGTTGCCCCTTGTCCTCTTCCTTGTCTGCCGCAATCAACATGGTGCCAGACACCAGCAGTGCCGAGACCGTGAGAGGCAACGTAAACTTCGATCCAATTACAATTCTCATACTGATTCCTTTCATTTGGTTGAACGTTTCGATTCCCTGCGTTGTCCAGCGTTGCCTTCCGATTGTCCGTTCTGTCTTCAGTCTCTTTAGCATCGGATGTGCCTCGTCCCTGGACACTCGCCACCCGTCTGCCGTTCCAGGGTCGATAGCCCCTGCCCCGCATCGTGATAGCGCAATTTCAAAACTTTCGGACCGGACTCGGAACGGGTTTGTGTCCGGAGTGCGAAGCGCACTTTGCAAGACCCGGTTCCAGGGGGATTGCAGCGTGCGACGACTCGAGGACGGCTCGTGATTGTTCGCGTTTGACAGCGCGCCAGGGGCAGGATGCTTTGTTGTCGGAAAGCGGGCTTGAAGCCGGAGCGATTGGCGGCAGGATGGCGATCAGAGAAGCCAATGACTCGTCAGAGCCTGAAAACGAAATGAATTCGTGGTGTGAAATGACGCATGGCATTCATCGGAACGCATGTGCCTGGGTCGTGGCGCTTTCCGCGGCAGGTTGGATGGCAAACGCCGCGGAAACCGCCGAACCCGCGCGGACATTCGTCAATCCCATCGTCTCGCCAGGCGCGGATCCCTGGATCGTCGTCAAGGATGGCTGGTATTGGTTTACGGCGACGGCCGGCAACCGGATTGACATTCGCAAGTCGCGCACGCTCGCGGGCCTCGGAACGGCCGAGCCGGTGACCGTCTGGAGGGCGCCGGCCACCGGCCCGTTCAGCCGCGACATCTGGGCGCCCGAGTTTCATTGGGTGAAGGGCCGCTGGTATGTCTATTTCACCGGCACGGACGAACGGCGCACCGACGCCAATCGCCGCGTGTACGCGCTCGAGTCGGTGACGGCGGATTTGCAGGGGAAGTTTGTTGAGAAGGGGCGCGTGGCGGTGCCGGACGATGATCGCTACGCAATCGACGGCACACTGTTCCAGCATCCGAAGGGAAGGCTCTTCTTTCTATGGTCAGGCCGCGAACGGAGCGAGGAGGGGCCCCAGAACATCTACATCGCGTCGATGAGCGATCCATGGACGATTGACGGTCCGCGGATGATGCTTTCGACGCCGGATTACGACTGGGAGAAACACGGCTGGCACGTCAACGAAGGCCCCGAGGTGCTGCATCGCGAGGGGGTGACGTTTGTCGTGTATTCCGGGAGTGGATTCACCACGCCGGAATATTCGCTGGGTCTGCTCACGAACACCGATGGGGATCTGTTGAATCCGGCCTCCTGGACCAAATCGCCCGAACCGGTCTTCACCGCGTATGAGGGCGAGGACGGCCGGGTGTACGGTCCCGGTCACAATGGGTTCTTCAAATCGCCGGACGGTTCCGAGGATTGGATTGTGTATCACGCCTGGGACAGGCGGGAGACGCGGGGATTGCGGAGGACGGCGCGCGCCCAGCGATTTACATGGGGTGCGGATGGTGCGCCGCAATTCGGGCGGCCGATACCGACTGGCGTGCCGGTTCCGGTTCCCGCTGGAGAGTTTCAACCCTGAGGCAACGCGGGTTTTGCGGGTCCTGAAGCTTCTCTCCCCCCGGGGATGGGGAAGAGTCATCCGCGCGGGTTGAGAGGGCTTTCAGCCCTTTGAGTTTGGTTGCCCCGACATTGAATCCGGTATTGCCTGCACGCTCAATCCTCCGGACGTTCGCCCGCCGGGGCCATCTTCACCAGCTTCGGA
>DATKEE010000437.1:0-3610 GCA_035544555.1 Candidatus Methylomirabilota bacterium | reverse complement strand
GCACATCCGTCCCGTGGAGGACGTGTATGACCTGAGCATGGAGATCGATCCGGAGACCCAGCTCGAAATGGGGGCCCGGCTGGTTCATGACTGGAAGGTCATGCCGTCGCAGAATTGCAGCACGTGCCATCGATGAAGACCGTTCCGCCAACCTGTCCCGAGCCGGAAACCGGCGCGAAATACTGGCGCAGCCTGGACCAGGTTGCCGGGACGCCGGAGTTCCAGCAGTGGCTCGAGCGCGAGTTCCCTGCCGGGGCGGCCGAATTCACGGACCCGGTCTCCCGCCGGCATTTCGTGAAGATCATGTCCGCCTCGTTTTTGTTGATGGGGTTGGGTCTGACCGGCTGCCGCCGTCCGAAGGAGGAAATCCTCCCGTTCTCACAGATGCCGGAGAACTATCTCCATGGGGTTCCCCAGTACTACGCAACGGCGCGGCCGGCGCGCGGCCTGGCGGTGCCGCTGGTGGTGAAATCGAACGATGGCCGCCCCACGAAAATCGAGGGCAATGCCCATCATCCCTCCGGCGTTGGCGGCACGGATGCCTTCACCCAGGCGTCCATCCTGAATCTCTATGATCCGGACCGCGCGCTGCGATTCTCCAAGGCGGGAGAACCGGCGAGCCGGGAGGCCGGGCTGGACGTGCTGAGCGATATCGCCGCGCGCCTCGCCTCGAATGAAGGCGCGGGACTGGCCGTGCTGGGGGAGCGGAACGGTTCGCCGACCTACGCGCGGGTCAAGGAGGCGGTGAGGCAAAAGTATCCCCAGGCGCGATGGTTCACCTATGAGCCCGTGGATTTCGACGTTTACCGTCAGGGGGCCACGCTGGCGTTTGGGGAATCGGTCCGTCCGGATTACCGGTTCGACAAGGCCGCGCGCGTGCTTTCGCTCGACTGCGACTTCCTCGGGGCGGAGGAGGACGTGGCCCGGTGGATCCGCGGTTTTGCCCAGGGACGAAAGATTGAGGAGCCGGAGGACGAACTGAACCGGCTTTACGTGGTGGAGGCATTGTTCACGGTGACGGGAGCGAATGCCGACCATCGGCTGCGCGTGCCGGCGAGTCAGTTGCCGGTGGTGGCGGCACGGCTGGCGTTGGAGATTCTGCGGGCTGCCGGGGGCGGCGGGGTTGCGGCCGCGGCGGAGCAACTGGCCGGCGGATTTAACACGCTTGGAATCGAGGAAGGCTGGGTGGTGGAATGCGCGAAGGATTTGATCGAGCATCGCGGACGCTGCCTGATCGTGGCGGGCCATCGTCAACCGCCCGCGGTGCACGCGCTGGCCCATCTGCTCAACAGCCTGCTCGGGAACGTCGGCGAGACGGTTGTCTATCTCCACGCCGGGGAGGATCGCGATGAATCCCTCGCCGAACTGGCCGGGGCTTTGAACGACGGTTCCGTGAACACGCTGGCCGTGATCGGAGGCAATCCCGTCCATGACGCCCCGGCGGACCTCGACTGGAGGGAAGCGCAGCGCAAGGCCGGGCTGGTCATCCGGTTCGGGTATTACGAGGACGAAACGTCGGCGGCCTCCGATTGGCACGTGCCGGCGGCGCACTTCCTGGAGTCCTGGGGGGATGCGCGGACGGGCGATGGCACGTATGTCCCGGTGCAGCCATTGATCGAGCCGCTTTTTGGGGGGCTGACGGCCATCGAGTTTCTGGCCCGGCTGGGCGGGCTTGAGGTCACGGATCCACACGCACTGGTGCGCGAGACGTTTCGGGGGATGGCCTCCGGGAATGTTGAGGAGACATGGAAGCAATTCCTTCATGACGGCTTTCTGGGTGACAGCGCGGCCGAGCCGGTGAACGCGCGTCCGGAGACCGCTGAGATCGCGCGGGCGCTGGAGGCGTTGGCCGTGCCAGCGGCGCCGACCCTGGAGCGGCCCGAGGTGGTGTTCTTCAGGGACTACAGCCTGGACGACGGGCGCTACAACAACAACGGCTGGCTGCAGGAGACGCCGGATCCGATCACCAAGCTGGTCTGGGACAACGCCGTGCTGATGAGTCCGGCCACGGCGAAGGCGTTGAACCTGTCGGTTGCGCGGGTGATGCGTCCTCACGACGTCAAGAACCACAACATCGGTGAGAGTCCGAGAAATGACGTCGTCGAAGTGGAGGTGAACGGCCGCAAGGTGACCGGGGCGGTGTGGATTCAACCGGGCATGGCGGATCACACGTTTGCGATGGCGCTGGGTTACGGCCGCGAGAAGACGGGGCGCGTCGGCCATCAGTCGGGATTCAACGCCGGCAGGCTGAGAACCACCGGCGCGATGCAGGTGGCGCCGGGCGCGAGGTTGACCCCCACCGGCAGGACGACGTGGCTGGCCTCGACGCAGGAACACGGGGCGCTGGAGGGACGGCCGATCGTGCGCGAGGCGAACCTGGAGCAGTTTCGGAAGGCGCCGGATTTCGCGAACAACATGGGCCTGGCGGCGCACGCGCCGAACGCGGGAAGAATTTACAAGCATCCCTACACCGCGCAGCCGGAACTCAAGAGCACCGTGCATCAGTGGGGAATGTCGATCGACCTAAATTCCTGCGTCGGTTGCAACGCGTGCGTGGTGGCGTGCCAGAGCGAGAACAACGTCCCCATCGTGGGCAAGGACCAGGTGATCAAGGGGCGCGAGATGCACTGGATGCGGATCGACCGGTATTACGCGGGGGAGCCGGAGGCGCCGCAGGTGGCGTATCAACCGATGCTCTGCCAGCACTGCGAAAGCGCGCCGTGCGAGAGCGTGTGTCCGGTGAACGCGACGGTGCATGACGCCGAGGGCCTGAACGTCATGGCCTACAACCGGTGTGTGGGGACGCGGTATTGCTCGAACAACTGCGCGTGGAAGGTCCGCCGGTTCAATTTCTTCGACTACAACAAGCGTCCCATCAACCATGCCGTCGTGCCGGACACGGTTTTCAGCCCGCCGTATCTGGGGCCGCTCGCGAAGCGGGAGCCGCTGGATTACGACCTGATGAAGATGTTGAAGAATCCGGATGTGACCGTGCGGATGCGGGGTGTCATGGAGAAGTGCACCTACTGCACGCAGCGCATCGAGCAGGCGAAGATCGCTCAGAAGGTCAAGGCCGGCGGGTCCGACGACGTGGCGGTGCCGGATGGGACCATCCGGACGGCATGCCAGCAGGTGTGCCCGGCGGACGCGATTGTTTTCGGCAACATTCTGGATCCCGAAAGCCGGGTGAGCCGGCTCAAGGAGAGGCAGCGCGACTACACCGTCCTGGGCTTCCTCGACACCGGTCCGCGGACCACGTATCTGGCGCGGGTTCGAAATCCGAATCCGTCCATGCCGGATCATGTGGAGCACGCGTTGACGACTCGGGAGTACCTGGAGAAGGGAAACAGCAGCCCGTTCAAGGCGCATGGGGCGCATGACGACAATCACGGCCCGGCGGCCGGGGAGGGAGGGCACTGATGGCGGAAACGGCTCCCACGTTGAACATCCAGCCGCCGCCGCCGGAGCTTGAACGGCAACCGCTGGTGCGCAACCGGCGGAGCCCGGGATGGATCTCCGACAAGGTGGCGGGGATTGTGGAAGGCAAGACGCCGAAATGGTGGTGGGCGGCCTTCATCCCGAGCTTCCTGGTGATGTGTTTGTGTTTCAC
>DATKEE010000436.1:0-5143 GCA_035544555.1 Candidatus Methylomirabilota bacterium | reverse complement strand
CGCTGGGAGAGGGCCGGGGTGAGGGGGGAGGTCTGTTGATGTCCGGAAATTAGTTTCGAATTCACTCTGGTACATGAACAAGTTCAACAAGCGCCTGTGGGTGGTCCTCGGGATCTGCATCGGCTGCGCGTTGATAGCGATGCTGCTGCAGGGGTTGGTGGGCAACAAGAGTTATGCACCGCTGGATGAAATGGAGTTGCATACCCAGGACTTGCGGATGCGATTCGGAAGAAAGACGCCCGTGGACCCGCGCCTGGTTCTTATCGGTATCGATCGGCCTGTCTATGCCGCCAGCGATTTCAGAGAGGATACCCTCCAGGCTGCGCCCGTTTTGCGGGAACTGCAGAACGACTTTCCATGGTCCCGCTCTGTTTGGGCAGAGTTGACCGGGAAACTGGCGGGCGCGGGCGCGAAGGTCATCATCTTGGATCTTATCTTCAGTTCCCCGAACGCGGGTGACGCGGTCCTGCGTGATTCCCTCGAAAGGCACAAGGACAAGGTCATTACGGTCTACACCCTGGGCGTGCAGAACACCGAGCGTGGCGATTTCGTACAGTTGCTAGCGCCGAACAACACAGTGCTTCCCTCACCCAACAACGACGCGCTCGTTCAGGACGACCGCGCCGCATATGCGCTCTTCAGGCCGGACTTCGACGGGATCATTCGCCGGGTCAATTTTCGTCAAACAGGCGAACAGGCGGGTTTCGTGGTTTCCCGCGACGTTGTGATGCACTCTTTGGCGGCGCGCGCGCTGCAGAAATTCGGCCGCGCCGATCTGGTTCCCGACGGATCCGATCCTGTGCGCTTTCGTTACGCTGGCTACGGATACAAGGTTCATCCCATAGGCGACGTGTTATCACCCGGAATTTGGGAACAGAACTATCAGAACGGCGAGTTCTTCCGTGACAAGATTGTTCTGGTCGGGCCAACGGCTGAGATTTTCCATGACCGGCACAACACTGCCTTCGCCCACCTGAGCGATCAGATGTCCGGGCCCGAGATTCATTTGAACGTCATTGCCTCGGCGCTGCACGGGGAGTTTCTCCGGGACGCTTCGCGGGCTGCAACGTTGGCGGTGATTGCGCTGTCGGGCATTTTTGCCGGCGCGCTTTGCTTCATCGTCCGACAGCCCATGAAACGGTTGCTGGCTGTCGTGGGGTTGAGTGCCGGCTATTGGTTTCTGGCGCAACTGCTCTTTGATCAAATCGGGTGGGTTGTCCCGGTGGTCGTGCCGCTGTTGGTGCTGATTACGAGCAGTATTGTTCTTCTTGCATACGATTTCGTCCTGGAACGGCTGGAGCGCATGAAACTGCGGCACACGATGGGCCTGTATTTTTCACCGCGCGTGCTGGAAGCCGTGCTGGCCGATCCGGGTTCCATGACGCCGCGCCACGCGGACGTGACGATGTTGCTGACCGATCTGCGCAATTCCACACCGCTCGCGGAGGCGCTCGGACCCGGAGGCATGTTCGAGCTGCTCAACCGCGTCTTCGAGGCGCAGACCGGCGCCATCATGAGCGAGGAGGGGAATCTCGAACATTTCCTCGGCGACCAGTTCCTCAGCTATTGGGGCGCCCCGCAACCGCAATCCGACGCCGCGGATCGCGCCCGCCGTGCCGCGACCGCACTCATCACGGCCATGGAACGGCTCGGCGCGTCGCTGCCGCCGGACGTGCGGAAGTTGTTCGGCTACGGCGTGGCGTTGCACAGCGGCCGTGTGCTGGTGGGCAACAAGGGTTCGGCCCTGCGACTCGATTACGGGCTGGTGGGCGACGCAGTAAATGAAGCGGCGCGGATTGAAGCGCTCACCAAGTACTACGGCGTGAAGCTGCTGATTTCCCGGGAAACCTTCGTGCAACTCGGCACGCCGGGTTTGGGCCGTCTCGTGGATCGTGTTGTCGTGAAGGGAAAAACCGGGGAGGTGGAGCTCTTCGAATGCGAGAATCCCCGCACGCCGCCGGATTACGAGGCGCTCTGCCGGCGCTACAAGGCCGCCTTTGACGCGTATTGCCTCGGCCACTTCAACGAGGCGCGTGGCTTGTTTTCACAATTGGCCGAAGAATACGCGGATGGGCCCAGCCGCGCGCTGGCCGCCCGATGTGCCCAACTCGGTGCCGCCCCACCCGCCGACTGGAAGGGGATTTGGAAAATGGAGTCGAAGTAGGGCCCGACCGCGGATGGCGCGGATGTACGCGGATGACGAAATGACTGTCGGTACGGTATCGGTATCGGTATCGGTATCGAAATCGAAATCGAAATCGAAATCGAAATCGGTATCGAAATCGGTATCGAAATCGAAATCGTTTTCCCGCTGTTATCAATCGGTTCGATCCTCAGGACAAATGTCATCGGTTTCACGACCAGGCTTCGGTGCTCGTTGCCTGTCGATACCGATACCGATCGCGACCCCGATACCGATGGTTCATGACGAATGTGACCCTCATGCGTCGTGGTGAATCCTCGTGAGTGGGAAACAGCCACTAGGCCCATGCCCTCCCTCTCCCGGCGCAACCGTCCGCTTCCCCATGAACCGCGCCGGGAGAGGGAACGAGGGTGAGGGAAAATGAAGCCCTTCGGAGCGGGGGGGGGGGAAGAACCGCGGATGGCGGATTCCGGATCACAACGCCGGATTCCGCGGGAATTTCGCATACGGCAATCGCGCGCCGCGATATTGAGTGCGGTCGGCGCGGATGGATTCAGGGGAGGGAAACAGGGACGCGCCGGCGGCGCCGATGATGTCATCCTGGTCCACGCCATCGCCGCTCACCCCGATTGCGCCGATCAACACGCCGTTTCGATACAGTGGAAAACCGCCCGGGAAAATCGTGATGCCATTCGGCAGATTCGGATTCACGCTGGTTTCAGTGGTGAACACCGCGCCGTTGACGGGATTGGTGGCGGTGATGGATGCCGGCGTGATGATCGAAAAGCGCTCCTGCAATCCGAAAAACAGGCCGGGTTGAGTCCCGCTGATGCCCGGCGGATAAAGACTCTGCGCCAGGAACCCAACCGTCCGCGTGGAATAGGCGCGGTTTGTCGCCGAGAAAAACAGAACCGTGCGCGCCTTTTGCACCGCCACGTCCCAACTGAATCGCGTTGCGTTCGGCGAGGTGCAGAATGTTCCAAGAACCGCCGGCGCCACTCCGTCGGAGTTGGGATTGTTCACGATCGAAATGAATACCTGCGCCTGCCGGCCGCGCGGCAGCCGGATGCCCGCCCGTGTGGTGCGGGCCCGATGGGCGGCGGCATCGAGGATGTTCGTCACTTCCGTCGCCGTGAGCCGCGCCGTGCCCCCCGGCAACGCCACGGCGGAGGGGTCGTCCGTGATGGGCTGTCGGATCTGGCCGGTGAGTCCGCCGAGGGTTGCCACGGGATAGGCGAACGGCGCGGGCGACGCTTGCAGCGTGTAAGGGGCGACGTTTGTTCCCGGCAGACTTGCGAATGGAATGACCGGGCCGGGGCTCGTCGATCCCGCCACGTAGGGAAGGCGGATGCCGTCGATGGTGACGTGCGATCCGAAGATGATCTCCGCGGGTTCAAAGCCCGACTGGCCCGCGAGCGCCACGTCCTCGTCCAGGTCGGCGTTCGCGACGGTTTCCGGTGTAATGTCCGCGGGCCCGTCGCCATCCCCGGCCACGCCGATTCCGCCCACGAGTTCGTCCGACTTGTAGAGCGGCACGCCGCCGGGCGACCCGGCCAGGCCGCCGGTAATGGGAAGCGGCGGCGCAACGATCGAGAGACCGGGGGTGCTGTTGAACACGATCACGCTTCCCGGCGCCTTGAACTTGTTGATGTCCGAGAAGCCGAGGTTGGAAAAATTCACACCGACCAACGGTCCGGGCGGTCGGTTCCGCACGCCCGGCGGGAAATTCTGCTGCACGATGAACCCGGCGGTGCGCGAGGTGAACGCATTGTCGTCGCTGCTCAAATACGCCGCCGTGCCCGCCTTCGCGATGGCGTTGGCAATCAGATCGTCGGAAACCGGACTGTTTGTGTTGAGCGCCCAGACCCCCAACACCCAGCCTTCGCGGTCCGTGATCGCCACAACGGCATTCGTCGCGAGCGAACTGTTCGTCAGCGCGGCGGCGCGCGATACGGCCCGCGCCACGACGGTCTCCACGTCGGCCAGCGTGAGCGAAGCGGCCCTGCCCGCGGCCGCCATCAGGAGAAATGTCAGCGCCAGGAGATTTCGTTTCACGATCTTGCCGCCCATTTCAAGGACCCGGTTCAATTCCGCAAGTTTAATCCTCCCCGCGAGGGACGCAGCAATTCTCATTTTGCGGAGCGCGGCTGTGTGGTCCGCCGAAGCGGGAGAAGTCGGGAGCACCAGCCGCAGCGTGTGGATTCGGCAACGGCCGTTCGGACGTGCTGCGGCTGGTCTTTCCGCCTTCGCTAAAGCTACGGCGGACAGGTCAGACACAGCCGCGCTCCGACCAAAGTGAGAATCGCCGCGAGGGACGCGGAATCTCTTGCTTTCCGGGAGCGGAAAAATTCTTATCACGGCGATGTCACCGTGGACGCGCCCATCCAGAACGGCATTCGTGTCTCTGGCGGGCGCTTCTCTGATCTCAGGGTTGGCGGCCGGCACGTCGGAAACGAACGAGGCGGTCCGGCTCAAACCGCATCAGGCCATCAGTCCCGGCCCGCCGCCGAAATCGCCCGCCGTATTCAATCCGGATCCGGATCCATTTTACCTGTGGGGCAGTCCTCCGGCGGCGACCGACTGGTGGCGCGAGGTCACGATCAGCACGAACGCGCCGCCCGTGCCGCCTTCGCAATTCAATCCCGATCCGGGCGCAAGCCTCACGCGGCCTCCAGTCGAGCCGCCTCCCTTGTTCCGCAACGACCCCGTTCCGCCTCCAACGTTCACTCCGCCCGCCATCGCGACGGAACTGCGGTTGCCGCGCCAGGACGTTCGCCTGGGGGAGATCCATCCGCCGATGCCGCCGCCGACGGGTGATTACGGTCTGGATCCATTGCCGGATGAATTGCAACTGCCCCGCGAAAACACCCGTCGCAATCTCAAAATCAACGAAATCTTTCACCCGCGGGACTATTCAGAGGGGCTGGAGACCCATCCGCCCCACACCCGGCCGATGCCTGACCGATGGCGCGTCGGCTTTGTGCCATGGAAACGCTATAC
>DATKEE010000435.1:0-10316 GCA_035544555.1 Candidatus Methylomirabilota bacterium | reverse complement strand
GTTCGCTAGATTGAGGCCATGAGTTACGTGACTTTGGAAGTGACGATCGAGCACGGCAGGATTGTGCCCCGCGAGCCGGAGCGCTTGCCGGAGACCGGCAACGGCCTGCTGACGCTGCTGCCAAACGCAGGGAAAGAGTCGTCCGGAAGTGGTGCGCCGGATGTGCGCAGGCGCATCACGCTGCCGATCATTCAAGGCGACGGCAGGCAGGTCATAAATCCTTCACCGGAGGAACGGGATGCCAGTCTCTGAGGCCGGGACATGCCCTCTGGACGGACGCCTATCTGGCCGCCTTCGCTATCGCACACGGAACGAAACTGGCAACTTTTGATCAAGGATTCAAACGATTCGCCGGCGTGGACCTGTTGCTTATCGGCTCGGCGAACCAGGACAGCCATCGGACATGAAACTGCCAAGTGCGAGCGTATCGTCTGCCTCAGCCTCTGGCTCTCGGCAGTGACCGATGGGGCAGCAATTTGGGGAGAGAGGACATGGAGTAGTCTGCCCGCCAACCCAAACTTCCCAGACGTCTCTTTGGATCTTTGCATTCATCATGAAGAAATCCGGAACCACACGCCAATGCGTGTTTTGCGGTTCACCGGCTGACAGCCGTGAGCACGTTTGGGCGAAACGCCTGTGCAAGCGGGCGGGCGCTGTTCGATTCCCGGTGATTACCGGCGTATTCACGGAAGGCAAGGGAACGGCTACCCGCAAAGAGCATCACCTTGAGGGATTTCAAGTTCGGCACGTCTGCACCCAGTGCAACAACACGTGGATGAACGACCTGGAGGCTTGGTTTGAACGAAACTTGGGATACCTTATCGAGCCGAACTGGCCAAAGCTCGCCCTGCCGATGATCGAGGCAGTCAAGAATGAGCGTGCTCGCTTGGCGCAGGGGCTGATCAAGACGGCCGTGATGTTCAGCCTCGCGAGTTTGCAGGGGACATGCGGGTTGATTTTCCACCCGAGGACGTACCGCATCTTTTGCCGGATCAATCCAGAACAAAATTTCCTCATCCGTCTTGACCTGACTTCCGTCTAAGTGGATACGTTTGGCCTTGTACACACCGCATTATGAGTAACAATCCCCTCCAGTCTCCGTCCGGTGGCGTGGAAACCGCCGGCGCCGCGACGCCCATGACTTCCGACAATGACGTGGCCGCCATCGACGAGTTGCGCGAACTGTATCAACGCATGCGCTCGGAGATCGGCAAGGTCATCATCGGCCAGGACCAGGTGATCGAGCGCCTGCTGATCTGCATCCTGTCGCGCGGTCACGGCCTGTTGATGGGGGTGCCCGGCCTCGCCAAGACCATGATGGTCCATTCCATCGCGGACGTGATGTCGCTGGAATTCAGCCGCATCCAGTTCACGCCGGATCTGATGCCCTCGGACGTGACGGGCACGGACATTCTCCAGGAGACCAACCAGCCGGGCCGGCGCGCCTTCGAGTTCGCGAGAGGCCCCATCTTCGCGAACATCGTGCTGGCGGACGAAATCAACCGCACCCCGCCGAAGACGCAATCCGCCCTCCTCGAGGCCATGCAGGAGCATCATGTGACCGCCGGCGGCAAGCATCTCCCCCTGCCCAGCCCGTTCTTCGTGCTCGCCACGCAGAATCCCATCGAGCAGGAGGGCACCTACGCGCTCCCCGAAGCGCAGCTCGACCGGTTCATGTTCTTCATCCAGGTCGATTATCCCAGCCTCAAGGAGGAACGCCGGATCGCGCGCGAAACCACCGGCAACGCCCCGGCCACGCCGCAAAAGCTGATCAGCGGCGAGCAGGTCATCGCCTTTCAGAAACTCGTGCGCCGCGTGCCCGTGCCCGATCACATCTACGACACGGTGGTCGATCTGGTGCGATTGACGCGTCCCCGGTCCGAGGACGCGCCCGAGTGGGTCAAGCGCTGGGTGACGTGGGGGGCGGGACCGCGCGCCGTGCAGTATCTCATTCAGGGCGCCAAGGCCCGCGCCGTGTTGAACGGAAGCTACCTCGTCCGCATGGAGGACGTGGAGGCCGTGGCGCAACCGGTCCTGACGCACCGCATCCTGACGAATTTCCAGGCGCAATCGGAGGGCATCACCAGCGAACACATCATCGAGCGGCTCATGGAAACTCTGCGGGGGGACCTCAACCGTGGCTGAGCAGCCGCAGTGGCTGGACCCCGGAGTGCTGGCCCGTCTGACGCGCCAGTTCCTCCACGCCCGGCTGCCCATGGAGGGCAACGTCACCGGCCACCACAAAAGCCCCCACCGCGGCTCCAGCGTCGAGTTCGCCGAATACCGCAAATACGTTCCCGGCGACGACATCCGCCGCCTGGACTGGCGCGTGTATGGAAAGACCGACCGTTTTTACATGCGCGAGTTCGAAGCCGACACGAACCTGCGCGCCTATATGGTGCTCGATTGCAGCGGGTCGATGGGATACGGCAGCGGAGCGACGACGAAGCTCGAATACGCGCGGCGACTGCTCGCGACGCTGGCCTGGCTGACCGTCCAGCAGGGCGACGCCGTGGGCATCTCGTGCTTCGACTATCACACCGCGATTGACATCCCGCCGCGGCGGAATCCGGCGCACCTGAGGACCATTCTCGACTCGCTCGGCCAGGTGAAACCCCGCGGCGAAACGGCGCTCGTCGGGGCATTGCACGATCTGGCGGAACGCATCCGGCGTCGCGCGCTGGTGATCATTTTCTCGGACTGCTTTTGCGAGGTGGAACCGCTCCTCGAATGCTTCCAGCACCTCCGCTTCCGCAAGCACGATCTCGCCGTGTTTCATCTGCTGGACCGCGCCGAACTGGAATTCCGCTTCGACCGTCCGGTGCGTTTCGTGGATCTCGAGACGAGTTCCAGCCTGATGGCCGAGCCCGCGATCATCCGCCGGCAATACCTGGAACAATTGCAGGAGCATCTCGACCGCCTGAAGACCGGCTGCAGCCAGTTCCACGCCGACTATCGCCGGATCACCATCGACCAGGATTACGAAAAGGTGCTGGCGGATTTTCTGATCGAACGCGCGCGCGCCCGGGTCGGCAGCGCCGGAGTGTGAAGCGATGACGTTCCTACAGCCATTCATCCTCTGGGGGCTGCCGCTCATCCTGCTGCCGGTCATCATCCATCTCCTGAACCGGATGCGTCACCGCTCCGTCCAGTGGGCGGCCATGATGTTCCTCCGGGCCGCCAGCCGGAAATCCACACGCTACGCCCGTCTGCGCCAGTGGCTGGTGCTCCTCTTCCGCGTGCTCGCCGTGCTGCTGCTGGTCCTGGCCCTGAGCCGCCCCCTCGCCGGCGGCTGGCTCGGCTGGATGTTCGCCCCCGCGCCGGACGTCATCCTCATCCTCCTGGATCGGTCCGCCAGCATGGAACTTCGGGGCCCGGGCGCCACCCTGACCAAGCGCGAACTCGCCCTGAACCTGATCGGCGACGCCGCGGGCAGTTTCGCCGGCACAAGCCGGTTCGTCCTGATCGACAGCGCCACCCAATCGCCGGGCGAAATCGAGGCCATCAGCGCGCTCTCGGAATTGGCCTCCGTGGCCCCGACCGAAACCGCCGCCGACCTGCCATCCCTCGTCCAGACCGCCGTGGACTGGATCACACGGAACCGCCCCGGCAGCACGGAATTGTGGATCGCCTCAGACCTCCAGGCCAGCAACTGGTCCCCGGAAAGCGATCGTTGGAACGCGCTCAATGCCGCCCTCGAAGAGTTGCCGCAGCGTGTCCGCATCCGGCTGCTCGCGCTCCCCGCGGAGGCCGATGACAACCGAAGCCTCTCCCTGACACGCGTCCGCCGGTTGGAAACCGCGCGCGGTTCCGAACTGGAACTGGATATGGAAATCCGCCGCGGAATCGAGACCTCCGACCGGCTCCCGTTGACCCTCACGCTCAATCAAGGCCGCTCCCAAATCGATCTCGCCGCCGAAGGACGCCTGTTCCGCCATCGTCACGTCGTGCCGCTCGAAACCCGCGAGGGCGGTTGGGGCCGTGTCGAGTTGCCCGCCGACGCGAATGACCGCGACAACACGGCGTGGTTCGCGTTCGGTCCGCCACCGATCTTGCGCACGGCGATTGTCAGCGAAGATCCCCTGGCCGGACGCTACCTCGCGCTCGCCGCCGCGCCGGATCCCAACGACACCAACCGCGTGGCGCGTCCCATTCCCCCGGATCAACTCGCGTCAGTGGTCTGGGACGAACACGCGCTCGTGTTGTGGCAGGGAACGCTTCCGAAGGACGACGTGGCCGCCCGTCTGGAGGATTATGTATCGTCGGGCGGCATCGTACTTTTCTTTCCGGGCGATGAGACGGGCTCCGGTTCGTTCCTGGGAAATGGGTGGGGGGATGACTCGCGGGCGGAAGACGAGGACACCCTTTTCTCAGTGCAACAATGGGACCAGCAGGACGGTCCGCTCGAGCGCACGGCCGAGGGTCTCAGCCTGCCCATGGAGCGGCTCGAAGTCACCCGTCGCCGCGCCATCAACGGCGAACATACCCTGCTGGCCACGTTTCAGGATGATCCACCCTTTCTCACCCGCACCGCGACCGGTGACGGCCAGGCATACTTTTGCGCCACCGTCCCCCATCCTGATTGGTCCCGGCTTCAGGACGGCCCGGTTCTGGTTCCCCTCGTGCAACGCCTTCTGCAGGCGGGCGGAGCGCGGCTCGCGGAGGTCGATTTCGTGGCGTGTGGTGATTGGGACCCGTCCGCCACACCGGACACCTGGATCGCGGTCGATTCGGAAACTCGAAGGGATCCGGTAACCCAGGCGGGGGTGTATCGCGCGGGCGGACGCCTGGTCGCCGTCAATCGCCCCGCGCGCGAGGATCTCCCGGGGACACTGGAGCCCGCGGAAATCGAATCCCTTCTCGACGGGATCTCGCTGCGACTCTTCGAAGAAACCCAACAGGGAGGCGACGCGCTCCAATCCGAACTCTGGCGCGCGTTCCTGTTTGTGATGGGAATCTTCCTGATGGTCGAGGCGTTTCTCGTCCTGCCGGAACGCGGCGGCCGCCGTCCCATCCCCATGACCCTCGCGCCGGATGACACCCCCGGGGAGCCTGAAAAGGAGCTGGCCGCCTGATGCACTGGTCCTTCTCAGCCTCCTGGTTGGTCTGCCTGCTGGCGCTGGCGCTCTGGGCCGGCTCCGGCTGGCTCTGCTGGCAGAACTGGCGACGCCGGGGCGGCCGCATGGCCGGTGGACTTGAGGCGCTCCGCTTTCTTGTCATTACGCTCATCGGCCTCACCCTGCTCCGACCGGAGGTCGTTCATCGCACCCTCCTCGAGGAGGAACCGGAAATCGTCATCCTCGCCGATGCCTCCGGCAGCATGGAGACCCGCGACGTCGTCCTCACCTCCGGTCAGGTGGTCGAACGACGCGAATGGCTGGAGCAATTGATCGCCACCAATTTCTGGTCCCCACTGGAAGCCGGCGCGGCCGTCCGTCTCACGGAATTCGACCGCCCCGCCGCCACGAACGAGCCTTCCATTGAAGTCGGCACCGACCTCAACGCCGCGCTTGAGGACGCCCTCCAACAGCACCGCAACCTGAAGGCGGTGCTCCTGCTCTCGGACGGGGATTGGAACCTCGGAGAATCCCCCGTCAGCGCCGCCACCCGCTATCGCTCGCGGCGTGTCCCCGTTTACACGGTGGCCGTGGGCAGCGAGCAACCGCTTCCCGACATTGCGCTGGTGTCGGTTTCGCCGCCTTCCTACGGACTTCAAGGCGAACAGATCTCAATCCCGTTCCGCGTCCGGAGCCACCTCGATCGCGAAGTCAGGACCACCGTCACCCTGCGCAATGGCAACCAGGTCGAAACCACGCGGGACATCGTCCTTCCCGCCCATGGTTCCCTGCAGGATTCGCTCGTCTGGTCCCCGCGCCGCGTCGGTGAATACACCCTCAACCTCCAGATCCCCGTCGAAGCGGACGAATATCTCAAGGACAACAACGAGCAGCGCTTCCCCATCTCCATCCGCGTCGAAACCCTCAAGGTCCTCGTCGTCGAATCCCTCCCCCGCTGGGAATATCGTTACCTGCGCAACGCCCTCTCACGCGATCCCGGCGTGGACCTCGATTGCCTGCTGTTCCATCCGGCGATGGGCCCGGGCGATGGACCCGATTACATCACCGCGTTTCCCGCCGACCGCCAGGAACTCTCCGAATACGACGTCATCTTCCTCGGGGACGTCGGCATCGGTTCGGACGAACTGTCCCTGGACCAGGCCGAAATGATCCGGGGACTGGTCGGGCAACAGGGCAGCGGACTGGTGTTCCTGCCGGGGCCGCGCGGACGGCAATTGACCTTTCAGGACACCCCCCTGCAGGACTTGTTGCCGGTGACTTTCGATGATGGCGATCCCGAGGGACTCACCACCGCGAATGAATCGAGCCTCCAACTCACGGGGAATGGACGGGAACATTTTCTCACCCGGCTGGCGGGGGATGCGTCGCGCAACGATTTTGTCTGGCGCCAGCTTCCGGGGTTTTATTGGGGCGCGGCGGTCGAACGCAGCCGGCCGGGCGCCGACGTCCTGGCGGTTCATTCGTCGCTCCGCAACGAATGGGGCCGCCTCCCCCTTCTGGCCTCGCGCCCGTTCGGCAGCGGCGAGGTCCTCTTCATGGGAACGGACAGCGCCTGGCGCTGGCGGCGTGGCGTCGAGGACAAATACCATTACCGCTTCTGGAGCCAGGTCGTGCGCTGGATGTCCCACAAACGCCACCTCGCCCGCGGCGATGGCATCCGGCTTTCCTATTCGCCCGAAACACCGCGCGCCGGCGAGACCGTGTTCCTTCAGGCGATCACGAGTAACCTTGGCGAATTCGGCCGCGAACGCGCCCCCCTGGCCGCCACACTTCGATCTCCCGAGGGAACAATCGAACGGATCAGCCTCTCCCCGCTGCCCGGCGGCTGGGGCGTCTATCAATCCAGCTTCGTCCCCCGACAGGGCGGTCCTTACGAAATCACCATCCGCGACGCCGGCGATGGCGCCGAACTCACCACGGAACTCACCGTCACCCGTCCGGTGCGCGAGAAGCAGGGCCAGCCCGCCAATCAGGCCATCCTCCGTGAAATCGCCGGCCTCACCGGCGGCGCCCATGCCGATGCCGGAAAGATCGAGACGCTCCTCGGGGAAATCTCGGCGCTGCCCGAACCCGAACCGGCGGAATTCCGCACGCGGCTCTGGTCCAATCCCTGGTGGGGCGGGCTCATCCTTGGCCTGCTGGCGATTTATTGGACGGGTCGCAAGGTGGCCGGTATGCTCTAGCACCTTGAAACGGCAACCTTGTGTCTCTTGTGTCAATCGAGTCCCGACATTCCTGAGCGTTCATGAAACCCGGAAACGCCGAGTCTGAACTTCAGCTTCCCGAGCGGTTGCGCCGGCAGTTCGATTCCCTGCGCCATCGCCTGTGGTGGGTGGATACCACCCTCGCCGTGTGCGGCGGGCTGTCCGCCCTGCTCGTTTCCTACTCGGTGTTGTTCATCTCGGACCGGTTCTGGGATACGCCGGTCTGGCTGCGCCTCCTGTTGATTGCCGCCGGCGTCGGTCTCGCCGCCTGGTTCGCCGTCGGTTGGACCCGTCAATGGTGGTGGCAGCCCCGGGACTCCAAGGCCCTGGCCCGCATCGTTCAACGCCATTACCGCCGGCTCGGCGACCGCCTGCTCGGCATCGTGGAACTCTCCGACGAACGCTCCCAAACCGCCAACGTCTCACCGGCGCTCCGTCGCAAGGCCATCGAGCAGGTCTCCGAGGAGGCGGTGCGCTTCGACTTCAAGGAGGCCGTCGCCACCCGCCGGGCCAGGATCATCACCGCCGCCTGTCTGGTGATTCTCGCCGGAGTCTTGCTCCCCGCCGTGTTCGCTCCCGCGGCCAGTTGGAACACCTTCACCCGCTGGATCTGGCCCGCCGCCGATGTCCCGCGCTACACCTTCGTCAGCATCGATGACCTGCCACCCCGCATGATCGTCCCCCATGGCGAGCCCTTCGAAATCGACTTCCAGGTCCGCGCGCGCTCCTTCTGGCGCCCCCAATACGCCACCGCCCGATTCGATTTTCAACCCGGCCTCTCCTCCCCGGTGCGCGCCGGTCGCGTCCTCTTCGAAATCCCCGCTCAAACACGCCCGGGCACTCTGCGCCTGAAGGTGGGCGACATCGCGCGCGAAATCCTCATCGAGCCCACCCTCCGTCCCGCGCTCAAGGAACTGTTGGCCGCGATTCACTTCCCCGATTACCTCCGGCACCCGGCCGTCACGCAGGAGGTCAATGGCGGCGTGCTGCGCTTTCTCGAAGGCAGCCGCCTCGCCTTCGAAGGCCATGTCACCCGCGACCTCGATGAAACCACGGTCCATGCCGGTTCCCCCCGGTCCGCTCCGGTCGAGGCGGATCGATTCCGCACCCCGGTGCTCGATGTCTCCGGACGGGAACAAATCACCTTTCACTGGCGTGACTCACTCGGCCTCTCCAACGCCACTCCATGGCCGCTCGCGTTGACCGCCCTCCCCGATGCCCCCCCAGCCTCCCAATTGCCCAATCAACCCGCGGCCATCGCGGTGCTCGAAAACGAGGTGCTCGACATCAGCTTCGCCGCCCAGGATGACTACGGTCTGCGGGAACTCGGCGTGCGCTGGGAGGCACAGAAGCGACAGGAAACCAACCTCCTCGCCCGGCACGAGTCCGTGCTCACCAAGGGTTCCCCGGAATCCAGCCGTCTGGAGGGCGCTTATCGATTCAGTCCCTCGCTTCAGAAGATTCCCACCGGAACCCACATCACCCTCCGCGCGTTTGCCTCCGATTATTTCCCCGGCCGCGATCCCTCCCTTTCCCGGCCCCATCGCATCTACGTGCTCGATCCGGAGGAACACGCCCGGCTGATTCAGCAGGAGTTCGAACAACTCCTCGCCGCCCTCGAGGATCTCACCCGGGATCAGGAGTCCCTGCTCCAACGCGGCCGCGACACCCGCGAACTGCCCCCCGAGGATCTCGAAAGCGACGAGACCGGCCGCGAACTCGGACGTCAGGCTCTGGAACAATTCCGCAACGCGGAAAAGCTCGACCAACTGGCCGGCCGCGGCGAGGAAACACTCCGCGAAGCGCTCAGGAATCCCTCCATCCCATCCGAGTTGCTTCAGGATTGGGCCGACCATCTCGAGGCGATGGAGAACATCGCGGATCAGGAAATGCAACAGGCCAGCCAGGCCTTGAAATCCTCGCAGCAAAGCCCGCCCCAGCGCGGGGAACAACTCGATCGCGCCACCGAACTCCAGGAGGAAATCGTCAGCCGCCTCCGCGCCATGCAACGCGAAATGAGCCCCAACCTCGAACTCATGCTCGCCAATACCCTCGCCCAACGCATGCGCCGCGTCGCCTCCACCGAATCCCACATCCAGGAAACCCTCGAAGGCCTGCTCGCCCGCCTCATCGGCCTCCGCCCGGAACAACTCTCCGCCGACCTCCTGAAAACCCTGGACACCCTCGCCTCACGGCAGGATGTCGCCGGCAACGAAACCCGCGGCCTCCAGGAGGAAATCAGCCGCTTCTACGACCGCACCTCCATCACCAATTACGGCAAGGTCTCCCACGAAATGCGGGACACCCAAATCGTCTCCGAACTCACCCGCTCCGTCGCCACCATCGGAAAAAACCTCGCCGCCCAGACCATTGACGAAACCGAACGCTGGGCGGCGCAATTGAATGACTGGGCGGACGACCTCGAAGCGGGCATGCGGGCCTCCGATGAAAGCCAGGCCGGCGAACAGGCCGATCCGAACGAACAGGCCCTCCAACGGCTCCTCGAGCTGTTGCGCATCCGCCAGGACGAAATCAACCTCCGCGACCTCACCACCCTGCTCCACCCCGAACGCGACCTGCGCGCCGATTACAAGGACGAAAGCGGCCGCCTCGCCTTCCGGCAACGCAGGCTGATGTACCGACTCGACGATCTCCAACCCTCCACCCCGCTGGTGGCCGAGGCGCGGCGCGCCATGGATGAAGCCGAGTCCTACCTCCGCGAACCCCGCACCGACGAGGTCACCGTCGCCGCCGAAACCGACGCCATCAATCTGCTCGAAGCCGAAGTGCAGGCCATGATGCAATCCGCCGAACAGTCCGCCCAGGGACCCGGCATGTCCGCCGCCATGGCCATGCTCATGCAAATGATGGGTGTCGGACCGGCCGGCCAGCAGCCGGGCGCCAATTTCTCCGGCGGCACCACCGATCAGCCCAGCTCCACCCCGGCCGGCGATGGCTCGGGCGCCCCCGGCGATTCCCAGTCCGTCGAAAAGGCCACCGGCGGAGAAGCCCAGGCCGTTCCCGTCGAGTTCCG